>JAYVBS010000126.1:0-17099 GCA_043750315.1 Chitinophagaceae bacterium | reverse complement strand
GGAGTGTCTGTTAAAACCGCAACTCCGCTTGCACTAATGGTTTTTACAGATGATTTAACCATGCTTAAAATAATATCTAAATCGTGTATCATTAAATCAAGAATCACGCTTACTTCTGTTCCTCGTGGATTAAACTGAGCTAAACGATGCACTTCAATAAACATTGGGTTTAAATTGTGCTGTTGTATTGCTAAGTATGCTGGGTTAAATCTTTCTACATGTCCAACTTGTAATTTTATTCCTGCTTCTTTAACCATTGAAACCAAATCTTTTGCTTGATTCATTGTAAAGGCAAGGGGTTTTTCTACAAAAACATTTTTGCCTTTTCTAATGGCTTGCATACATAAGTCATAATGCTCATGAGTGGGAACAACAATATCTACAATATCACAAGCATCCATTAATTTTTCTTCGTCACTAAAACGCTTTAATCCATAATCGGCTACAACTTGTTTTGCCGTTTCATTATGTGGATCGAAAAATCCAACAATTTTCACTCCTTCAATTTCTTTCCAATTGTTTAAATGAAATTTGCCTAAATGACCAACACCAAAAACACCCACTTTTAACATAATTGAAATTTTATTGTAGCAAATATAAATGTTAGCAAATGCTTCGTTTGTTTTTTTGATAACATTAAACAGGATAAGAGATTAATTAAAAAAGCCCCACCAAATGGTGAGGCTTCAAATATTATTATAATTTATGCTTCTACTGCTCCTTCTAAAAGAATGGTTGTTTTGTTATTCATTACTTCTACAAACCCTCCTTGAATTTGAAAGTTTTCAGATTGAGATTTTGTTTTTAATATTTTAAGATTTCCTTTTCCTAAAGCACTTACTATAGGAGCGTGTTTATCTAATACTTCAAACAAACCACTTATGCCTGGTAATTGAACTCCATAAACATCATCATCAAACATTTTTTTTTCTGGAGTTAATATTTCTAATTTCATTCTTTAGAATTTAAGCGTTAGCCATTAATTTTTTACCTTTTTCAATTGCATCTTCTAATGTGCCAACAAGGTTAAATGCTGCTTCTGGATATTCATCTACTTCTCCATCCATAATTGCATTAAATCCTCTGATGGTGTCTTCAATACTAACAAATACTCCTTTTAATCCTGTAAATTGTTCTGCAACATGGAATGGTTGAGATAAGAATCGTTGTACTCTACGTGCACGAGAAACCACTAATTTATCTTCATCACTTAATTCATCCATTCCAAGAATTGCAATAATATCTTGAAGCTCTTTATAACGTTGTAAAATCAATTTTACTCTGTTTGCACAATCGTAATGTTGATCACCTACAATTTGTGGCGTTAATATTCTTGATGTAGAATCTAAGGGATCCACAGCAGGATAAATTCCTAAATCTGCAATTTTTCTACTCAATACAGTTGTTGCATCTAAGTGAGCAAAAGTTGTTGCTGGGGCTGGATCTGTTAAATCATCTGCAGGTACATAAACTGCTTGTACAGATGTGATAGAGCCATTTTTGGTAGAAGTAATTCTTTCTTGCATTAATCCCATTTCAGATGCAAGCGTTGGTTGATAACCTACAGCAGATGGCATACGACCTAATAAAGCAGAAACCTCAGAACCTGCTTGAGTAAAACGGAAAATATTATCTACGAAAAATAAAATGTCTTTTCCTTTTCCTGTACCATCTCCATCTCTAAAATATTCTGCAATAGTTAAACCAGATAAAGCCACACGAGCACGAGCTCCTGGAGGTTCATTCATTTGACCAAAAACGAAAGTGGCTTTGCTTTCTTTTAAACCTTCCATATCTACCTTGCTTAAATCCCATCCACCTTCTTCCATGCTATGTTTAAAAGCATCACCATATTTCATAATGCCTGCTTCAATCATTTCACGTAATAAATCGTTTCCTTCACGAGTTCTTTCTCCAACACCTGCAAACACAGATAAGCCGCCATGTCCTTTTGCAATATTGTTAATCAACTCTTGAATTAATACTGTTTTGCCAACACCAGCACCACCAAACAATCCAATTTTACCACCTTTTGCATAGGGTTCAATTAAATCAATTACTTTAATACCTGTTAATAAAATTTCAGATGCTGTACTTAGGTTTTCGAATAAGGGTGGCTTATTATGAATTGGACGACCTTTTGATTTATCAATTTGTGGTAAACCATCAATTGCATCTCCTGTTACATTAAATAATCTGCCATTAATGCCTTCTCCAACTGGCATCGCTATAGGTTTTCCTGTATCTACAACTTCCATTCCTCTTTTTAAACCCTCAGTTCCATCCATAGCAATAGTACGAACACTATCTTCTCCTAAATGTTGTTGTACTTCAAGAACCAACACATCGCCATTTGGTTTTTTAAGTTCTAATGAATTGTAAATTTCTGGTAATGCACTTTCGAAGTACACATCTACAACTGCCCCAATAATTTGTTTTACTTTTCCTATAGAAGCCATAATATAAAAAGGTTTTGTTTTTTTGGCTGCAAAAGTAAGGATTACTTGCTAAATAATGAAATTGTTGATAGAATCCTGCCTTAAAAACGACAAATAAAATATTCCGAAAACTCTCGTTGATTCTGATTTTAAAAGTAGCCCATTGTTATAATTAATTATTGTTTAAGCTGCTTCTAGTTTTTGGTCTTTAATATTTATGTGTTATCCTTTTAATTTAACTTTTCTATTTTTACTAGTCAGTTAGTTTATTAATTTTAATCTACTTCTATTTTTTATGAAAAAAAACTCTTTGGTTGATGAATATATTAACAAGGCACAGCCCTTTGCTAAACCTATTCTTGTTCATTTAAGAAAATTAATTCACGAAACCTGCCCAATGGTTGAAGAAAATATAAAATGGGGAATGCCAAGCTTTGAATACATGGGATTGATGTGTGGGTTTGCTTCTTTTAATCAACATTGCACTTTTGGTTTTTGGAAGGTTTCTTTAATGAAAGATCCTTTATTAATGTTAAATGCAAAAAGCGAAAATGCAATGGGTCATTTAGGAAGAATTGCTTCTTTAAAAGATTTACCCTCCGACAATAAAATTATTGGTTATATAAAAGAGTCGATGAAACTTAATGAAGATGGAGTAAAGGTGGTGAAAGCAAAACCTATAAAAGAAAGTGGGTTAATTATTCCAGCTGATGTTTTATCCTCCATCAAAAAAAACAAAAAAACATTTATTACTTTTTCTGCGTTTAGTGCAAGCAACAAAAAAGATTATATTGATTGGATTACAGAAGCTAAAACAGAAGCCACAAAAGAAAAAAGGCTTACCCAGGCCATTGAATGGATGGCAGAGGGTAAACCAAGAAATTGGAAGTATATGAAAAAATATTAGTCTTATTTTTTGTTTATTCCAACAATCATTGTAACTGTACCTAGTTCTCCATTGTTGGTTTCAAAGCCAAAAACGCCATTCTTTGCAAAAAATCTAGTATTGTTTAACGCATTACTTCTTGTTGCAATATTTACTGCATTTTCAAATCCGTTCGAAATGTTTTTATTGATTGTGTTGTTTACTTCAAAAATGTCTAGGGGTTTATTGCTTGTTATTATTGCCATAATATCTTTATTGCCAACCTCGTCTGCTTGTAAGCTTTTCCCTCTTGGAAATAAACGATAACCTGTAATGCCACAATATGGCGAGAACATGGTTTTATTATGATCGTTTTTTGTTGGATAGGGAAATAAAACATAGCTAGAACCGTCTGTTTCTTTACCTAAAACATAGATATAACATGGGTTATTATTTTTTACTTCTACTTTAAACTTGCTAAGTTTTTCTATTGGAGAACTATTTTCAAAGAAATTTTTACTGATGTATTGTAAGGGAATATATTGCTTTTGTTCATTAACCAACCCAATTTGACAAGATAGGTTTTGTGCTATGCCATTACCAACTTTTGTCATTGGATTTAAGCCATATGCTTCACGAACAAAATGTTTAAAGTCTTTATATAACACCCAAGCAATTCCATTATTACCCCACTCCGAACCCCAACTATTCATAATTTGAAATGCACCGCCTTCTCTTCTATCGTCATAACCAATAACACACATAGCATGGCCTCCAAAGCCCATCATATTATAGTCTTCATCTTGTGGGTGCCAAATTTCTTGTCCTTGCATGCCCTGCATAAAAGAACCACCCACCATCATTCCTATCACAACTGGAACATCTTTTGCAAGATGTTCTTTTATTGCATGAATATTAATTTCGTTTGTGCTTTCGTCTTCACTCAACCTTGTAAATCCAAGCATTTTGTATTGTTCAGCAGCATTTATTAAACTACCGTTTGGTTGAGTTGTACAATCTCTATCATCATAAGGAAAAGCATTAAATGGCACAGCTCCAACTTTTGTTAGATTTTCCATTGCCCTAATAATATAACTTCCTTGGCAACCATCTAAACCAATTTGATTATACATAAAGGAGGGGCTAAATGCTGTGCTGTTTGGATTTTCATCAGTAGATAGTGATTCTAAAATACTTCGTGCAGCATAAGCACTACTCCAGGCTACACAGCTTCCTTGTTGTCCTTGATTTTTTCTGTCTGGAGCAAATTGTGCTAAAGAAATCATTTCTGGCAAATCGTTCTTAGATTCATCTAATCCTTCATACACTTCTGCTTTTTGGTATTCTTTTGGATCAAGTATTCCGCCAGTTGTTAGTTGTGAAATACTATTTGTTATGCCTGTGTTGCAACCCCCTTTAAAAAACATAAATGCTCCAATAATTATCACAACCAAGAACAAAATAGGCTTCTTGATTAATAAGCCTAATATCATTGGTAATAGTTGAAACAATCCTCCACCCCCAGGATTGGGTCTTCCTCCTCCTCCTGTGTTCTCATTTTCGTTTGAATAATTATCGTTTGGGTCATCAACCATTCTTATTGGCATAGTAAATTTTTTTTAATTAATTTGATTAATTTCTTTTAAAATATTTTGTATTCTTTCATCAACATTTTCAAAAGCTGTATAACCTTTGGCAACAAGATAAAACTTTGTTTCATTAGCTTGTATAAAAACCATTGGAAAGCCTGTTACTTTTAATTGTTTGCATAAAAAAAATTCATGGTGTGCTTTGTTTTTGTATTCTTCGCTTTTGAGTTTTTCATAAAACATTTTTTCGTTTATTTTATATTTTTCTAATAAATGTTTATACGCTTCATTGTCTGTTAAATCTCTTCCTTCGTTTTGAAGTGCGTTTTGTAAATCGATTGCAAAATCAATTTGTTGTTCTGGAAATTTTTCTTTAAAAATACAAAGGGCAATTGCTGGTTTTTCACTATTTGGAAACCAGTCGCTTTTTTCTGGATTATTAATATGCCACAAATAATCGTCTCCAAACTTTACTCCACTTAATTCTTCAACTCTTTTTGATGCACTTTTAATATAGCTTGCTGTATTAGCAATGGACACAGGGCTTTCAGGCAAAACCATTCCTCCGCTTAATACTTCAAAAAATAATTGGTTTTTATATTTTTCGTGTGTTTGTTGTATTACATTGCTAAATCCATAACACCACCCACAATAAGCATCATAACAATAAATCAGTGTTAAATTCATCTTTCTATTTATAAGCAAAGAAAAGATGATACAAAATATTTAAAAAATTAATTACACACTTTATCAGCACAGCAACTACTAGCAAAAGCTTCTGGTTTTGCTTTAAAAGCAAAACCCATTCCTAAAATATAACCCATAGCCTCTTTCAAAGCATCGTTACTTTTAAAATGAGGGTTTGTATTAATATCTGCATGAACTTCCATTTCAACATTGTGTTCTATAAATAAATCACAAAGCTCATAAGCAATTTCAATACTCTTGGCAACCTCAACCAACATCCTTTCTTTAATGTGATATTTGTGTTTTGTTTTTTCGTTATGAATAAACATGAAGCCCCCATTGTGTTCTCGTAAAAAAACTATTACAGTTGCAAATTCTGTGTCTGCACCTTTAACTTGGCTATCTGTGCCAATGCAAACTTTTAGTCTTACTCCTTTTTCTGTTTCTTGAGTAATTGTTTTTGCTACAGCTTCTTTTATAGGTAGATGAATTGCCTCGCCATTAAATTTTCTCCAATACATAATAAAGTTTTTTAAAGTTATCGAAAAAGTATCGATGATTAAAAATATTTATTATACACAGAACGTGGAAAAATCAGCAATTACAAGGTTTGGGCTTCCTGTGGTTTTAATTTATATATCTTGTCGTCTGTTAAAATTGCTACCTGTGCTATGGTTTTTTGTGGTATTTTTTTTGTGGGTATTTTCGATTTTTTAATTTCGGTTTTTTGGTCTTCTGATTCTGTATCAGCATTTTCTTTTTCTTCTTTATCCATTTCTAACAATGCGTTTAGGGAGTCGCGTTTGGTGGTTTCTTTTTGCTTTTTATCAATTTCAATTTGCATTAATTTAGGAATGAGTTTGGTTTTTGTAATTCTATCAGCCAATCCATTTCTTTCTTTTCCTGCAATACTATCATTCAAATATTTTTCTATCATTAAGCTGGCAATGGGGGCTGCAGATTGAGAGCCAAATCCTGCGTTTTCGCACATTACAGCAATGGCAATTCTAGGTTTGTCTCTGGGTGCAAAAGCACCAAAAAAAGCATGATCTTTTTGTTTTTCTCCTCTATAATAATTTTCAACTGTTCCCGTTTTGCCACAAACTGTTATTCCTGGAACTCTAACTGCAGCACCTGTTCCATATTCCATTGCCCCTTGCATTCCATCATGAACAATATTAAAAACCGTATCTGGTATATCAAGTGTATAATTTTTAAATTTATATGGTTTAAGCACTTTATCAATATCACCACCTTCAACAGAATCTATTAGGTGTGGTGTGTAATACCAGCCTTTGTTTGCAATAATGGCCATTACGTTTGAAAGTTGCATAAGTGTTGTGCCAACTTCTCCTTGACCAATGGAGTTTGAAATAATATTACAAGAATTCCATCTGTTGCCGTGCATTTTTCTATAAAATGATGAGGTTGGAATATTGCCAGAATTTTCAGATGGCAAATCCACTCCTAACTTTTTGCCCAGTCCAAAGGAATACGTGTATCTATTGAAATTTTCTAGTGCACTATCTGTGTTTCTATATTTATTTTGGTCTAGTATTTTCTTATACACTGTTGCAAAAAAGGCATTATCACTAAGTGCAATAGCTGTTTTAATATTAAATGTTCCAATGTCTAAACATTTGGGTTTTCCGTTTCCACATCCATGAAATGCACCATTACAACTAAAAGAGTATTTTTCATCGATTACTTTTTCTGTTAGCCCAATAACCCCTACAACAGTTTTAAATGTTGAGCCTGGTGAATATCGATTAAAAATAGGTCGATTCATTAATGGTTTTCTTGGGTCAACAAATAATCTACTAAAATGTTTCCTTCTGTCTGGTCCGGTTAAAAAATTTGGATCAAATGTTGGTGCACTAACCATGCATAAAATGCCACCAGTTCTTGGATCAATTGCAATAATGCCACCAACTTTATCAGACATTAATTTTTCTCCTAGTTTTTGTAATTCTATATCCAGTGTGCTATATAGGTTTTTTCCAGCAATGGCAACAGTGTCAAAAGCTCCATTATCATATGAGCCCATGTTTCTACTTAGCTTATCTTTAATTAATCTTTTTACGCCTCTTTGGCCCATTAAAATTTTTTCGTATTTTCTTTCTAGGCCTGTCATCCCAGCATAATCACCCATTTCATAACCCTCTTGGTTATGCCTTCTTAAAAAGCTCGTATCAACTTCTGCAATGTATCCTAAAATATTTCCTGCTGAATTGTATGGATAACTTCTAACAGATCTTTCGCTTAAAATAAATCCTGGAAGACGATATAAATTTTCTGAAAGACGACCATATTTTTCTGGTGTTAATAATGCTTCGAAAATCCCTGGCTTTACTCGGCTTCCTGTTTTATTTAAAACTTTTATGATTCTTTTTTTATACTCTTTAATATCTATATTCATCAATTCACAAAAAGCAAGTGTATCCAGCCCCTTTGTTTCTGATGGTGTAATGATCAGATCGTACATGATAACATTTTCAAGTAGGCTTTTTTTATTTCTATCGAAAATAATTCCTCGATTTGGATATATTACCTTTCTTAAATTAGCGTTATCGTCTGCTGCCCTTCTATATTTTGAAGAAATGATTTGAAGATTGATAAGTTGTAAAGCAATTACAACAAAAACCACAACAAAAATAGTTTGAACTACTCTGCTGCGATTTTGGTTGAATGCCGACATAATAAACGTAAGATTTTAGATGTACGATATACAAGGTTAAAAATACATGAAAGTATATATCGTTGTAGTTTTTTATTAATAGAATCAATAAATATTTTATTAATTCTTAAACGTGACTTTAAAGTAAAGCAGAATTGCACTAAGAATTAGAATAATACCATTGGCTATTATTACTGGTAAAAGATTTTTTTCAAACCCGTATACCAACCAAACTATTACGCTAGCAAAAATAATAAGTAACATGCCCAAGCTTAAATCTTTTACACTTTTAGATTTATATGCTTGAATTACTTGTGGAATAAATGTTATAGAGCTTAGAAAAGCTCCAAATAACCCTAGATAGTCTGCCCAATTAAAATTTACAAAGTCCATTATTATAATTTTGGAATAAAAACAGAAGCTTGTGCTGATGCCGAGCAGCCAGAATTAGATGTTACAGTCATTTTTACTGGATAGTTTTTGTCAACAGTGCCTTTGATATATGTTTTATCAATGCTAGCAAATATACCATTAAAAGATGTGCTGTCTCCAAACTCCCAGAACCAATTTATATTGGTAAAGCCGCCAGCAATATTCGATGTGTTATTAAAATTGTACGTTAGGCCATTTGGAGTAGGTCCAATAAACTGAATATAGAATGATGCTTTTGGTGTAGCGTCTTGTCCAAAAGTTTTAATTGGTTGCCCCACTTTATAAAGTTCTCTTCCATTGTAAATAATAGTAAGAATTACATTGTATGAATTGTTGTTTACATAAGATTTTATTACTGGATTTCCATATGTTAAACCTGAACCCTCTCCAAAATCCCATGAATATACTGCACCTGATGGGACATTGGTTATTGGACCTGTAAATGTAAAAACCTCTTTACTTGGTAGGCAAGGGCTTGTTGAAATAGCAGTGAAACCTCCTTTAATATCATAAGCAGCTGGAACAACAACATTTATTATTTTAGTATCGCTACAACCTGCATCGCTAGTAACTTTTAGTTTAACCACCCTGATTTGATCTGTTGGTAGTTGGGTAAAGGTTTTTGTAAATTTAATTCCCACACCGGTTGTACTATCTCCAAAATCCCAGGAGTATTGCATTGATCCTTTTGCAATATAACTATTACTTTGAAAATCGAAAGTCGCTTGTGTTCCAACTTGATTAGTAAGATTAAATGAAAAAGATGCAACTGGCGAAACATCTTGTCCTGCTGTTTTTACAGATAAACTTTGTTGACCAATAATAGCTCCGTCTTTTTTTACTTTTACTAAGACTGTTTTATTGCCTCCATCTGTATAAACATTATCTACAGGGTTTGTGTAGCCAGCATTTCCATCGCCAAAATACCATTCAAAAGTTGCTCCTGTAGGCACCCCTGTTCCTGAACATTTAAATGTAAATTTTTCTGTGCTTGGGGCACATGGGCTGGTGAATGTGTATGTAATAATTATTGGGCCGGTGCCACTACTTCCACTTCCTGTTGAACCAGAACCACCTGTTCCTCCAGAGCCTCCTGTTCCTGAACCAGAGCCTCCTGTTCCTCCTGACCCTGTTGACCCTCCTGAACCAGTGCTTGTTGTACTAGCTGTTGTTGATTTTCCTGTGTACTTGGTACAACCATAAAACAAGAAAATAAAGATAGTTAGAAAAAGTAGGGTTTTATTAAACTGCATAGTAATAGTTTAGATAACACAAATAATGTAATCTTAACTATTTAACAACGAAATATTAGTTGAATTATTGTAATAAAATAGAGATGAATTAGAATAAACTTTTCTTTCTTCTCCCCCCAATTCCTAAAGCACCCAATAAGCTTCTGGTTATTAAACCTGCAGCAGTTCTACCAGCTTGTTTTACAATCGGGTTATCGAAGAATCCTTCTGTTTTTTCTGATGTTTTTTTAGTTTCGTAGTTTTCTTTTGTTTCTTCTTCTTTTTCTGCAGCTATTTTTAATTTTTTTATTAGTATTTCATAGGCACTTTCGCTATCTATTACTTCGTTGTATTTTTTAGCAAGTTTACTTTTGCTTACTAAAGAATTTATTTCATCGTCTGTTAAAATATCCATTCTACTTTTTGGTGGACAAAGCATTGTATGAACTAATGGACTTGGAATTCCTTTTTCATTGAGTAATGTAATGAAAGCCTCACCAATACCCATTTGTGTGAGTAACTCATCTGTTTTATAATATTCTGAAATTGGAAAATTTTCAGCTGCTGTTTTTATTGTTTTTCTATCTGCTGCTGTAAATGCTCTTAATGCGTGTTGAACTTTTAAACCTAATTGTGCCAAAATACTTGCTGGTATATCTTGTGGGTTTTGTGTACAAAAGAAAATACCCACCCCTTTACTACGAATAAGTTTAATTACTGTTTCTATTTGTTGTAATAATGCAGTGCTGGCTTCATTAAAAACTAAATGAGCTTCATCAATAATCAATACTAATTTTGGTTTATCTAAATCTCCTTCTTCGGGACAGGTAGCATATAATTCTGCTAGAAGTTGTAACATAAATGTGCTAAATAATTTTGGTTTACTCTGCATGTCTGTTACTCGAAGTATATTAATCATACCTAAACCTTGATCTGATATTTTCATTAAATCTTCTACCTCAAAACTTCTTTCTCCAAAAAAAATATCAGCTCCTTGTTGTTGTAATTCTATAATTTTTCTAAGTATCGTTCCTGTAGATGAGGTTGAAATTTTACCATATGATTTTTCTAATTCTTCTTTACCCTCATCTCCTATGAATTGTAAAACTTTAATAAAATCTTTTAAATCCATTAAAGGCATTTGATTATCATCACAATACTTAAAAATTAAAGAAACAAATCCTTCTTGAGTATCATTTAGACCAAGAATTTTACTTAATAAAATTGGTCCAAATTCAGTAACAGTGGCTCTTAATCTTGCACCTTTTTGATCACTTAGTGTTAATAATTCTGTTGGATAAGAAGTGGGTTTATACTCAACATTTAATAATTTACAACGCTCTGCAATTTTATCATTTAAAGTTCCAGAAGCTGCAATACCACTCAAATCTCCTTTAATATCCATTAACACTACAGGTACACTATTATCACTGAGTAATTCACTAATAACCTGTAACGTTTTTGTTTTTCCTGTACCCGTAGCACCAGCAATTAAACCATGTCTGTTTAATGTTTTTAAAGGTAGAAAAACATCTGCATCATTTACTACAACTCCATCTAACATTCCAACACCAATTTTTACTTTTTCTCCTTTAAAAGTATAACCCTTATTAATGGCTTCTTTAAACTGATCGATATTTGACATAGTTAAATATTTTTCCTTTACAAATAAATCTATTTAAAATTGAATTATAAATAAAATTTTAAAATAAAAAAAAATGAAATGTTAATTTCTAAAGTAATAGTATTTAATAATATAATTTATAATAAAGACTTATTACTATTACAAGTGTTAATATATGGATAACTTAGTTGTCAACAATTAAAAAGAAAAGGAATAAACAAGTTATTAATATCAATTAACATTTACATTATTATTATAAAACCATCATTTACTTATAATTATTTGTATTACTGACACATGTTCATTAAAGTTATTCAGCACTTAACAAATACAACTTCACTAGTTATTCACTGTTTGTTAAGTATTAGTAAAATGGTTTTAAAATTATCAAAAAACAAAAATTATCAAAAAAATTGATACTTGTTCTAAAACTATTCACAATAATTATTGTAAAAACCAAATTTATCCACCAGAAAAGCTATTTATACAATTGGTTATGTGTATAATTAATTTGGAGATATTTAAATAAAATAATTTTTAGTAAAAACAAACATCATCCCTCAAGTAAAAACTTTTAAATAAACAGGTTTAAATAGTTATCCACCGTTTGTTCTATAGTCTCAAACCCCTATTTTTGCCAACCTTAAATTTAAAGTATATAATACTATGTCTATTATTCAAACGATTCGTGATAAAGGAGCTTGGATTATTGGTACCATCATCGCAATTGCCCTAATTGCTTTTGTTTTACAAGATGGAATGGGGCGACAAGGGTCTATAACAGGTGTGGGTAGTAATATTGGTAAAGTAAACGGGGTTGCTATTGATAAAAATGAATTTGAACGAAAATTAGAAAACGCCAGCCAAGGAAACTCACAACAAAGAGAAAATTTAATTGGTCAACTGTGGAACCAAGAGGTTGGTCAAATCCTATTAAATGAAGAATTCGAGAAGGTGGGCCTTGCTTGTACAGATAAACAATTAAGTGAAGAGCTTTTTAAACCTAGTTCTCCATTAATGGGAGAGTTTAAAGATCCTAATACTGGACAACCAGATGTTGAAAAGGCAAAACAAGCATTTGCACAATTTAAAAAATCAGGAAAAGAAGATCAAAAGAAAGGTGTTTATGAAGGCATTATTGAACCAACAATATTGCAAACAAAATATGCTAAATATTCTGCAATGATTACCAATGCTGCCTATGCACCAAAATGGCTAATAGAAAAACTACAAGCAGAGAATAGTGCATTTGCAACCGTTTCTTATGTTGCCTTTCCATATTCTTCAATTGTTGATAGCACAATTAAGGTTAGTGATGAACAAATTGAAACGTATGCAAAAAAACACAAATCACTATACGAAAAAGATGAAGAAACCAGAACATTTAAATATCTTTCTTTCGAAATATTTCCAAGCACAGACGATAGTGCAGCTATTAAAACAAAGCTAGAAAACAAAAAATCTGAATTATTAGCTGAAAACGACATTAATTTATTTTTTGCAAAAAACACTTCTGATTTACCGTTTTATGATGGATATATAAGTGGAAAAGAAATTAAACAACAAGCGAAAGATAGTTTGTTAAAACTTTCTACAGGATCGGTTTATGGCCCTTATTTGGATGGAAGTAATTATGTACTTGCAAAAATGGTTGGAATAAAAAACATTCCTGATAGTGCAAAAGTTCGTCATATTTTAGTAAAAACAGTTGATAAAGACCAACGAACTGGTCAAGAAAACAGAATTAGAGATGATAGTACAGCAAAAAAATTTTTAGACTCTTTGGTTGCTGAAATTAAATCAGGTAAAAGTTTTGATACAATTTGTTTAAAGAATAGTGAAGATGATGGAAGTAAAATGAAGGGAGGTGTTTATGATTATTTTGCTTCAGGCAGAATGGTAGGCCCTTTCAATAATTTTGCTTTTGCACAACCTGTAGGGTCAAAAGGAATTGTAAAAACAGAATTCGGATACCATTATGTAGAAGTTTTAAGTCAAAAAGGAAATTCTACCGGATATAATATTGCGTATTATGCCAAACAGGTTACAATAAGTAATGAAACAGATAGTAAAGCTAAAAGCGAAGCCACTAAATTCTTATCAATTGCAACAAATAATAAAGCATTTGATGACGAGGCTTTAAAACTTAAAAAAATTTCTTTCCCTGCTGAAGGTGTTAAACCTATTGATTATTCAGTACCTGGCTTAGGAAGCAATAGACAATTAGTAAAGTGGATTTATGAAAATAAATTGGGAAGCATTACTGAACTGCCATACAATTTCAATACCAAGTATATTGTTGGAATCATAACAGCTGTAAATAAGCCTGGTTTGCCAACAGCACAAACATTAAAACCCCTAGTTGAAAATCAAGTAAGAAACGAACTTAAAGCACAGCAAATTCTTGCAAAAGCAAAAGGAATATCACTTGAAGCAATTGCTGCAAGCTATGGAACAAATACAACTGTACAAAAAATAGACACCCTTTTAGCATCAAATGGCTTTAATCCAATTTTAGGAAACGATTATAAATTCGCAGGTGCAGCATTTAATGCTAGTAGGAAAGGAAAAGTTAGCGAATTGATTGCAAGCCAAAATGGAGTTTTTGCAATACGTACAGATTATATTGGTGCAAAAGCAGGTGTGCCAACAGATGCTATGTCGTTAAGCAATACTTTAAATAATAATATAAAAAGTGCTGCTGGTAGAATAACCAACGATCTATTAAAAAAAGTAGCAACAATAAAAGATAATCGAGCAGAAGCGTATTAAAAAATTTTAATAATAATAACAATCCCTGTTGATTATTCAACAGGGATTGTTTGTTTTACCTAAACCGAAACATCGAATAATGATAAAAAAGTATTTTTGCAAGAATTAAGAAAAATGAGTTCAATAATTACAAACAAAGTTTCTGAAAGCGGTTTAATAACATTAGACTTATCTACCTTTTTGCCAAAAGAAGAAATCGTTTCTTTTGACATAAAAGAGTATTTGTTTATGGAGCTTATATTAAAAGAAAAAGATTTTCGTAATGCATTGCAAGAAAAAGAATGGAGTTATTACGAAAATAAAATTGTATGTATTTATTGTAGCACAGATGCTATAATACCAGTATGGGCTTACATGTTAGCCTCTACATTTTTACAGCCAATTGCAACAGAAGTATATTTTGGAAACCCCAGCCATGTAAAAGAAAACATTCTTTTAAAAAACATACAACAAACAAAAGTCGAAGATTATTTAGACAAGAGAATTGTTATTAAAGGTTGTGGTGAAGAAAAAATTCCTGAGTCTGCTTATGTATCAATAACAAATAAACTTTTACCTGTAGCAAAAAGCATAATGTATGGAGAACCTTGTAGCACGGTTCCTGTGTATAAAAAGAAATCAATAAAAATTTAAATTTGTATAACAAATATTTTTCTTTGGTAGAAGCTACAGAAAAAATAAAACATTTCTGTGCATATCAAGAAAGATGTCACAAAGAAGTTAAACAAAAACTACAATCCTACGGCTTATCAGACGAGGAGTTGAATGTGATAATTGTTGAATTGATTGAAGAGAATTTTTTAAATGAAGAGCGTTATGCAATTCAATTTGTAAGGGGTAAATTTAAAATTAAACATTGGGGCAGAAATAAAATTAAATACGAATTAAAATCAAAACAAATTAGCCCTATTAATATTACTAAAGCCCTTGTAGTTATTGATGAAGACGATTATATAACTCAAATAGAAAAAGAGTTTAATTCTTATTTAAATAAATTAAAATCTGGGAGTCAACTTCAAAAAAAATATAAAACCCAAAATCATTTATTGCGAAAAGGATTCGAATTAAATTATATAATTGATCTTTTTAAAACGAAAGGAATAAAATAACATTTAATCAATATTTACAATCAACTCTTTGTTATAAGCAGTGTTTAACCATTGCCCTACTTTTTTTTGAAACATTTTTTTAAAGAAATTAAGGCGAATTAAATTGTTCATAACCCACCCCATCATTTTAGGAGAAAACCACATACTAATTTTGAATAAGTTAATATCGTCTTGCACACGTCTAAAAATTTCCCTATCATAATTTGAGAAAACAGTATTGTCAAATTTGTTTATTTGTATGGCTCGCTGAATAAACTTAGCTGCAATTAATCCAGTAGTCATTCCTGTTCCTATACCTTCTCCAGTAGTTGGAGAAATCATTGAAGCAGCATCACCAACCAATAACCAACCATCTCCAAAACACTTTCTTTTTAATGAAGCCAGAGGCAACCCCCAGCCAACAATATTATCTACTGCCTTTGCTTTTGTAAAACGGCTTGCAATTATTGGATCAACTTCTAAAATTTCTTTAAAATCATTTGTTATGCTATAATTATTTTTTGCAGCAACAGAGCTCAACATGCCATAACCCACATTTGCAAGCCCATTACCCAAAGGAAAAATCCACAAATAACTCATAGGTTTAGATTTTGGATAATATACTTCCATAAGATTTTTTTCATGAACCCCCTCAACACCTTTCCAGTATTGCCTTACGCCCCCAGCATAATGATCTCTATTAATTTTTCTTTCACCAATTGATTTTAAAACAACAGAACGCTCTCCATCTGCACCAACCATCAAATCACAAATAATTTCAACAATTTCATTTTCGTGAACCGCAACAACTTTCCATTTGTTATCAACCCTTTCAATTGATTTTGCTTTGGTATTTTTAAAAAAAGTTGTATAACGATTATCAAATTGTTGAACCAATAGTGTATCAATATTTGTTCTTTTAGAAATAGCATAGGGCGGTTGAACTAAACCAGAATTATTTGATTCAAAAACAAATTCAGTTTTTTTCCCTGAAGGATGAATTATTCTAAAACCCCAACAAGCATTAATTAAACCATCTTTTTTAATATTATCCTGAATAATATTTTTATCAATTTGATTTAATATGCCAATTGCTTTTAAATCTAAACCATCGCCACAAATTTTATCTCTAGGAAAACTTGCAGCATCTATAATGATATGAGGAATTTTATATTTACCTAAAAAAATAGCAGTAGTTGCACCAGCTGGGCCAGCACCAACAATGCATATTCGGGTATGAAATTTTTTTATTTGCATAATCAGTTATCCAAAATACTCAACAAAAATTCTTGGCGTCTCATAAAGTTTTACACAATGTAATTGAACATGTTTTGGAAGTTGAGGAGAGATTTGATTCCAGATGGCTATCGCTAGATTTTCTGTACTACACATTAAGTCTTTCAAAAACGGAACATCTATATTAAGATTTTTATGATCTAGAGGATCTGTGGCAAATTTTTTAATAATTACACTTAAATCTTTTACATCCATTACAAAACCAGTATCTGGGCTAGGCAAACCCTTAATTGTAATATATAAATCATAGTTGTGGCCATGCCAGTTTTCATTTGCACATAAACCAAAAATTTCAACATTTTTTTCTTTGTTCCACGTAGTGTTATAAAGTTTGTGGGCCGCATTAAAATGTTCTTTCCTCGTTAAATAAACCATTAAAAATTTTTATGTAAAATTAAA
>JAYVBS010000125.1:0-3374 GCA_043750315.1 Chitinophagaceae bacterium | reverse complement strand
TAATTATTTAGAGTGCAAATTTACAATAATCAAATTTGCTGATGAAAGCTTTTTGTTTTAATTTACACAAATTATTTTAACAACACTAAATTTGACCTATGGAAAAGTTTAGAGAATTGATAGAATTTAATGTTTTTGGGGTTTGTACCTTAATAGGAGAGAAGATTGGGATAGCCTCTTCAAGAATAAGAACTTGGTTTATTTATGCCACTTTTTTAACAATGGGGTCTCCAATTATTATTTATATGATTTTGGCTTTTTGGATAAACTTTAAAAACTATGTTAAATTAGGCAGAAGAAACCCCTTGGAATATTAATGATGCAAAGATAAATAGTTTATAAAGTCATTAGCATCATTACATATAATTATTCTTTCTTCCCAATTTTCATATAAAAAATTTTCTTCTTGCATTTTTGTGAAATGTAGAATCAATGCATCGTAAAATCCATCAATATTTAATATAAATACTTTTTTTTCATGAATTTTTAAAGTGTTCCAAGTAAGCATTTCAAAGAGTTCATCAAGTGTTCCATTACCTCCTGGTAAAATAATAGCAGCATCACTTTTTTCATAAATCATTTTTTTTCTTGCATGCATGTCTTCTACAACAATTAACTCAGTTATATTTTTGTGTTCTTGTTCCCATTCAACTAAAAGTTGTGGAATGATCCCAATTACTTTTCCATTATTTTCAATTGCAGCATTTGCAACTGTTCCCATTAATCCAACACTACCTCCTCCATAAATAATTGAAATATTATTTTTTGCTAATTGTTCTCCTAGAATTTTAGTTTGATTAATAAATGAAGGATTATTTCCAGATTTACTTCCACAAAAAATTGCGATAGATTGAATATTTTGCATGAGCAATATTAATAGATATGCTTAAAAGAAAATGAATTAAGAAAAATATTTTGAAGCAAATATTCCACAACAAGCTTTTAAAACCAATAATCCATCAATAATAAATAAATAATAAAAAATAGTTCTTCTTTTATGCATGCTGTATGCAACAATAATTAATGATACAAATGGAATTAGGTTTATGAATATTCTTTGCCAATAAAAATTATAGTTTAATGCAAAAGCTAAAAAGCTGATTACGCCCATAAGAGTTAATGGTAGAAGAATAAAAAAAATAGTTTTTCTTAATCCAAAACTCACTACGAAGGTTTTTAATTGCTTATTATAATCTGTTGCATAATCTTTAATATCGAACATCATTGCAAGCACTGTTATAAACATTAAATTTTCTGTAAATAACAATCCATTATAAAAACTAATATTTAAATGTTGTTCATTTTGTATTTGGTTGTAGAAAAGAGGCGTTAAGGTTACCAAGCCACTCCAAACAAGCCCTATAACAAAAGGTTTTAGCCAATGTGTTTGTCGTAAACTAAATTTTGCTGTGAAACCATAATACAAAAAACTAATAAAAGGAAAAATTAAGATTAAAAAGTAATCATTTGCATTCAACAGTTTTAATCCTGTTAGAATATTTGGCAATAAAAAAACTCCAAATACTGCAATAAAAACTGTTAAATAAATTTGTGCGTTGAAAATTTTATTTTTATTATTTACATACCAAATAGTTCTTTCATTAGCAATTGAATTCACAGTTTCTGAAATGTAAGCTTTGGTGTAATAAACAACAGTTAAGCAAAAAATAAAACAGAAATATGTAATTGGGGGAAGTTTAAGTTTTTGTTGCAGAACTGCTTCTATAGATAAGAACACAACACAAATACCATAAAAATAATTGCCAAAAAAGAAATTCTTTTTCACTGCAACAAATTATTTCTTTAAAATGATTTTGGGAGAAACAACTGAATCACTTCTGTTATTTTGTTTATCTATTAAAATAAAAGTGTAGAATAAAGAATCTGTTCTACTTGTTATACCATTTGTACATCCATTATAAGATCCTCCTGCACCATATTGAAAATTCATGATAAAAGTACCTAATGTATTTGCAGCAGCATAAAACTCGGGAACTGTATATTTAAAACTGTCTTTATTAATAAAGGAACATGAAAGAAATCTTCTTTTAACTAATAGAGTATCATTTGCAATACCACTAGTTGGATGGTTAAATTCGAATTCAAAATTTACAATATCTGAAGTATTAAAAGTTGTTTTGTTAACACCTTTAAAAGTTATTCCAAGTTTCCCTTTATTATCATTTTTTGTGCATGCAAAAACAAAAAGAGAAATTACTAACAAGGTTAATATTTTTGCACTAGAAACTTTCATTAGTCAAATATAAATATTAATTCATCATTTGTGTTGGATTCGAATTACTTAATTAACAGAATTTTTAATATTAGTTCAATTACTGAGCAAAAAGTAATAGACGAAGTGTATCAATTTCAAATCCAAAATAATGAAGTTTTTAGAAAATGGGTTGCAAATTTTGAAGTTCCAGAAAATTCGATACACTTTTTACCAATCAGGTTTTTTAAGTCGCATGAAATAAAATCAACTGAGTTTAAACCAGAAAAAATATTTGAAAGTAGTGGAACCACACAAACTAATACCAGTAAACATCTTGTAAAAGATATTGAAGTTTATAAGCGAAGTTTTTTAACTACATTTTCAAATTTCTATGGCAATGTTGAGGATTATTGTGTTATTGGTTTATTGCCATCTTATCTTGAAAAAAATAATTCTTCATTGGTGTTTTTGGTTGATGAATTAATAAAACTATCAAGCCATCAACAAAGCGGGTTTTATTTGAATCAGAATGAAGATTTATTCAATATTTTAACAGTACTTAACTTAAAACAACAAAAAACAATACTAATTGGTGTTACTTATGCATTATTAGATTTTGTTCAACAGTTTCCTATGAAACTAGATAATGTCATTATTATGGAAACTGGTGGAATGAAAGGTAGAAAAAAGGAAATTACGAAAACTGAAGTTCATGAAAATTTAAAAAAAGGATTTGGAGTAAATAATATTCATAGTGAATATGGAATGACAGAACTCTTATCTCAAGCTTATTCAATGCAAAATGATAGATATTATTGTCCGCCTTGGATGAAGGTTTTTGTGAGAAGTGAAGAAGATCCGCTTGAAGTAAAAAATATTGGAAAAGGCGTTATTAATATAATTGATTTAGCAAATTTATATAGCTGTGCATTTATTGCTACAGATGATGTTGGTGAAGTTTTTGATGATGGCAGCTTCACAATTTATGGGCGACAAGATAACAGTGATTTACGTGGATGTAGTTTAATGTTACAGCAACTCTAAATTAATTCATCATTAACATATTTGCACTTCGTTGCAATATGTTGAAAGCAATTTCGGCCATCAAATTTTCCTTGTCTAAAGTTGGGTTTACTTCTGTTATTTCAAAACAGCAAAT
>JAYVBS010000124.1:0-7863 GCA_043750315.1 Chitinophagaceae bacterium | reverse complement strand
GGTCCGGGGGTTCGAATCCCTCTCTCTCCGCAAAGCAAAGTCTAAAACACTTGATTTTCAATGTTTTAGACTTTTTTAATTTAAGAACACGGTAAATGACGAAAATATTTCTTCAAAACTTTTGCTAATCTTATTCCGGCATCAAATAATTGTTTTTTAATTAAAGGTGAATTGTAATTGATGTATTCTTCATCAATTTTATTCGATGAAAAATTATACACTTGTGTTAAATGACTTCTTGATTCATTCATCCAATTTTCTGTATTTATTTTTCGTAGTTGACGTATTTGTTTTCTTGTATAAACATTACTTTTTAAACAACTATCTATGTTCATTTTTTTATATTCAATTATGTCTGAATCCCAAAGCCTGTGTAAGTTTGAGCCTTTGCCAAAAAATGAAATTTGAACTGTATTCCCTCCTTTATCAATTCCATAACCACAATGCAAGGGCTGATGCAAATCTCCTATTAAATGAAAAAGAATTAATAAGTTTAATCTGATTTCTTCTTTTGAAAGATTAAACATGTTATCTAACTTCAGCATGGCATTATTTATCCCATTTACAATATTATCTTCAGTTGAAGGATGATACTTTTCGCCTGTCTCTATGTTGATATAATGATAAGGTTTTAGATAATCGTAAGATTTATCATTTCTTAAATTATCCATCCAACTTGCAGCTTGCTCAATAGTTAATGTATCCAGATATTTCATCACATTTGTTTTAGTTTTGTCATCTAAATAACTAAATGCAATTTGTGCAACTATTGAATGTCCAGTTCTTCCCCAAGCAAAAGATTTGTTGATTGAAAAACTTAGTGTTACTAAAACTAAAAATGAAGAGAGAATTATTTTTTTCACAAAGAGAAATTAGAGTTGTAATAAATGTTGTAAGATTTGACCAAATTGAAAAATATCTGTAAAAGTATTGTACAAAGGTACAGGAGCAATACGAATGACATTAGGTTCTCGCCAATCTGCAATTACTCCATGCTGACATAAAGCATTAAAAAAATCTTTGCCTTTATTTTTCATGATAATTGAAACCTGACAACCTTTTTCATTTTCATTTCTTGGAGTGATAATTTTAATTAAAGGTTCAGAAAAGTTTTTATTAATTTCATCGAGAACATAAATTAAATAATTACTCAAATTCTGTGCTTTTGCTTGTAAACGTTTCATTCCAGCTTCTTCAAAAATATCTAATGAGGCTTTGTGAGCAGCCATTGATAGGATAGGAGCATTGCTTAATTGCCAACCCTCAGCAGTCGGAATTGCTTTAAAACCTTTCTCCATTTGAAACCTGGTTTCTTTATCGTAGCCCCACCAACCTGCAAATCTTTTTAAATCTGTATTAGTTGCATGTTTCTCATGAATATAAATTCCTGAAACGCCCCCAGGTCCACTATTCAAATATTTGTAACTACACCAACAAGCAAAATCAACATTCCAATCATGTAATTGCAAAGGAACATTTCCAACAGCATGTGCTAAGTCAAAACCAACTGTAATGCCCAGCTGATTTGCTTTTGTAGCAATTTGTTGCATTTCTAAAACCTGACCAGTATAATAATTTACTCCACCAAACATGACTAATGCTAATGCATCTTTATTGTCTTCAATTGCTTTTAAAATATCTTCAGTCCTTAAAGTATGTTCACCTTGTCTTGGTGCTACTTCAATTACTGCATCATCATATTCGAAGCCATGAAATTTTACTTGTGATTCCAATGCATATTGATCTGAAGGAAATGCTTTTGCTTCGCAAAGAATTTTATATTTTGTTTTTGTGGGTCGATAAAAACTTACCATTAATAAATGCAAATTCACAGTGAGTTGATTCATTACAACTACTTCATTCGGAAGACATCCCACAATTTTTGCAAGTTGATTTGGAAAAATTTCATGATAGGGCATCCAAGGATTTCTTGCATGAAAATGACCTTCAACACCCATAGTTGCCCAATCTTCTAATTCGTTTAAAACATAATCCTGTGTTGATTTTGGCTGAAGTCCTAATGAATTTCCTGTGAAATAAATACTTTCTTTTCCATGTACAATTGGAATATAAAATAAATCACGAAAATGTTTTAGTTCATCATTATTATATAGTGATTGTGCAAATTCTAAAGTATTGTCCATATCGTTTCTTGTTTCTTGTTGTTTCGTTTCTGGTTTCTCGTTAATACGTTTCTAGTTTCTTGTTAGTTTGTTGATTAAATTTTGTCAAATCGAGAAACAACAAACGAGAAACAAATTAAATCGTTGCAATCACCTTTAACTCAATAGCATTAGGAGTTGGTAAACTTTTTACTTCAACAGTTGTTCTACATGCTTGGACATCTGTAAAATATTCTGCATAAATTTTATTATAAATCAGAAAATCTTTTTTCATGTTTGTAAGAAAAACAGTTACATCAACAATTTTATCCCAACAACTTCCACTAGCTTCTAACACTGCTTTTACATTAGCCATTACTTGATGAGTTTCGGCTGCAATATCATATTTTACAATATTTCCATCTTCATCAAGTTCAAGCCCTGGAATTGAATTGTCTTTTGAAGATCGAGAACCAATTCCTGATAAAAAAAGCAAGTTTCCAACCCTTCTTGCATGAGGGTAGGCTCCTAATGGAGTTGCAGCGTTTTTGGTATAAATTGTTTCCTTTTTTTCGTTTCTTGTTTCTTGTAGCTGGTTATTTTCATTTCTCGTTTGTGGTTTCTCGTTGGGTTGTCGATTTTGAAACTTTATTCCACCTTTTGATGATGAGTTTAAGTATTTAATAAACGCACCAATTTTATTTCCTATTTTATCTGAACATTCAAACAATTCATCATATGTATTTTGATCAATATAATTTCTTTGTAAACAACGAATAATTTGAGATTGAAGTTCAGATGCAGAAGCTCTTGCAATTGATAAAAATTGAATAAATTCCATTCTTCCACCTCTGCCAAAACCTTCTGCAATATTATCTGTTATTGAACCTGATGAACGATTCATTTGGTCTTTTAATGCAAAATCTTTGCTCAATAAACTTGATTGAGTTAGCTTAAATATTTTACCTGAAGTTTCATTAGCTAATTGCCAAATTTCCAACTCTTGAAATGTTTTTATAGTTGCCATAACTTAAAAATAATTTAATCAAACAAACGAGAAACGAACAACAACAAACGAAAAGCAAAATTATAACTCTACACAAATGTTCTTCGTTTCCGTAAAAAATTTCAAGGCATCCCAACCTCCTTCTCTTCCAATACCACTATTTTTAATTCCTCCAAACGGGGTTCTTAAATCTCTCAATAACCAACAATTTACCCAAACAATTCCCGATTCAATTTTGTTTGCTATTAAATTGGCTTTAGATATATCTTGTGTCCAAATTGTTGAAGCTAAACCATAGTTGCTTGTATTGGCTAATTCAATTGCTTCATCAATAGTTTTAAAAGATTGTAATGTAACAACAGGACCAAAAATTTCTTCCATATTTGTTTTACAATTAGCACCTAAACCTTCAATTACAGTTGGTTCTATAAAATATCCATTTTTATTTTTTTCTTCTAATTGAATTGATTTTCCACCACATAAAATATTTCCACCTTCTTGCTTTGCAATTTCAATACAGTTTAATATTTTATCAAAATGCATTTTACTTACAATAGCTCCAAGTTTTGATTTTTCATTTAATGGATCTCCTACAATTAATGCTTTTGTTCTTTCAATAAATTCTGTTTTAAATTTATCATAAATAGATTCTTCAATTAAAATTCTACTGCCACATAAACAAATTTGTCCTTGATTACTGAAGGATGATTGAATGGTTGTTTTCATCATTTTATCCCAATTACAATCCGCAAAAATGAGGTTTGGATTTTTACCTCCCAGTTCAAGTGAAAGTTTCTTAAACATAGGTGCTGCAATGCTTGCAATTCTTTCACCAGCTTTTGTGCTTCCTGTAAATGAAATGGCTTTAATATCTTTATGCTTAACAATGGCTTCACCACAAGTTGGTCCATCTCCATGCAAAATATTTAATACTCCAGCTGGTAAACCTGCTTCCATACAAATTTTTGATAAAAGAAAAGCAGTAACTGGCGTTACTTCTGATGGTTTTGCAACAACACAATTACCTGCAGCTAAGGCTGGTGCTATCTTCCAAGTAAAAAGATATAAAGGTAAATTCCATGGAGAAATACAACCAACAATACCAATTGGCTGACGTAATGTATAATTAATTGATTGATCTGTAGTACTATGACTTTCACTTGCAAAATGCATAATGCCTGTTGCAAAAAATCTGAAATTGGATGCAGCTCTTGGTATATCAACTTTTTTGCTTAACCATAAAGGTTTGCCATTATCAGTTGTTTCTGCTAAAGCTAACTCTTCAATATTTTCATCAATTAAATCTGCTATTCTATTTAAGATTTTAAAACGTTCTTCATTTGTTATTTTGCTCCATGTTGTAAAAGCTTTTTTTGCAGCTATTACAGCAACTTCAATATCTTTTTCATTACTGTTTGGAACCTGACAATACACTTCTCCAGTTGCAGGGTTAATGCAATCCATAAATTTCCCAGAAAGTGGAGCAATTAAACATCCTGCAATATAGTTTTCTAAATGATAAGGTATAGATAAGTTCATTTGTTGAATAGTTTATAAGCTACCTGTCCTTCCTCCATCAACAGGAATACTTACTCCATTGATATATGATGCAGCTGGTGAAGCTAAAAATGCAACAACATTTCCAATTTCATTGGGTTCTGCAAATCGTTTCATAGGAATTTCATGTTTCATTTCTGTTTCAATCTCTTCAATTTGCTTTTCTTTTTTTGTTGCATTTCCAGCAATAATATTTTGTAAACGTACAGTTGCAGTTGCCCCAGGTAAAACATTGTTAACCGTAATATTAAATTGTCCTAATTCATTTGCCATTGTTTTACTCCAACTTGCTACAGCACCTCGAATGGTATTTGATACACCCAAGTTTGGCAATGGAATTTTTACAGAAGTTGAAATGATGTTGATGATTCTTCCATAACCTGTTGCTTTCATTGAAGGAATGACAGCTTGTGCTAAAATGTGGTTGCAAATTAAATGACGATTAAATGTATTAATAAACTCTTCGTCTTTTGCAGTGCTTATTGGGCCAGCATTTGGGCCTCCTGAATTGTTGACTAAAATGTGTACAACAGTATTTTTTGTAAATTCTTCAATCACTTCTTTAACCATTTCAGTATTATCAAAATCTGCAACTAAATATTGATGTTTTTGGTTTTGAGAGTTATCAAGTTTTAAAACTGCTTCTTTCAAAGCATCTTCATTTCTTGCCATTAAAATACAATTGGCACCAAGCAATGATAATTCAATAGCTGATGCAAAACCTATACCTTGAGAGCTGCCACAAATTATTGCTGTTTTATTTGCTAATGATAAATTCATAGGGCTCAAAAGTAATAGTAAATTTGTTTATTGATAATTTTATAGAAAGATTAGATTTGTTAATATTGCTGAATCTTAATCAAGGCTTACAAGTGTGCGACGCAACGATGTAAAATAGTAGCAATGTAGCTGGGCTTAAAATTATTAACTTTTTAAATATTTTATTATGGCAGTTATTCAACCTTTTAATTTAAAAAAGTGGATTGATGAAAATAGAGATTTATTAAAACCACCCGTTGGTAATAAATGTGTGTATGTAAATGCAGAAGATTTTATTGTTATGATTGTTGGTGGACCCAATTCTCGTAAAGACTTCCATTTTAATGAAACTGAAGAATTGTATTATCAACTAGAAGGAAATATTGTTGTGAAAATTATTGATGATGGCGTTGCAAAAGACATAAAAATAAATGAAGGTGATATGTTTTTGTTGCCTCCAAGAACTCCACATTCACCACAACGTGGGCCAAACACCATTGGATTAGTAATTGAAAAAGTGAGAAAAGATGAGGAAGATGGATTTATTTGGTTTTGTGAGAATTGTGGTAATATGTTACATGAAGAAAAATTGGTTGTTAGTGATATTGTTTCTCAACTTCCACCAGTTATGAATAAATTTTATGGTAATGAAGAACAACGAACTTGTAATAAATGTGGAAGTGTAATGCAACCACCCATAAAGAAATAAAAAACTATTTTTTAACTTTTATTTTGTGCTTATTGTGTTTTAAACCCAATTCATAACTAAACCCCAATAACATAAATTCATGATTTACTTTACCCCAAGTTAAGAGGTATTCAAAATGTGGCGAAATTTTGCCTAAAGAATGCATAATTCCTATACCAGAATTGAACGACCAAAAGTGATCAGTATGTTCCTTTCTTTGTGTTAACAATTTCTCTTTCTCTGATGTATGGCTAAATCCTAGAATTGGGTAAGTTGTAAAATGATTTGTTAAAGGAATATTGAAGTGAAAATTACAATCAAAATCCCAAGCAGAGAGTTCTATCTCTTCTAAATTGTGTTCAACTTCAATATCTTTTCTAATAATTTTTTTTCCAAAAAATCTGTTTAATTCAATTCCACCAGATAAATGTTCAGTAAAATGATAAAAACCACTAACATTTAAGCCCGATAAAGCAACTTTTGTGTTTTTAACACTGGAAAAATCAAGACTTATATTTTTTTGAGCAGTTAATTGGAGGCTAATGAAAAGCAAGCACAGAAAGAAAATTCCTTTTGCCATAAAATATTATTTCATTTTGCAAAATGATTTAAGAATTATTAAATTAAAATGGAGTTTCATCATCACTGAAAATGATCTTAATCATAAAACCAAAAAAGAATGGTTTAACTTTTGAAATAATTGATTTTGCTTTCAATAATTTTGTTGAATGCATTTAAGCAAATAATTTTTTATGAAGATTGACATTCACACACATATAATGCCAGATAAAATGCCTAATTGGGTACAAAAATTTGGCTATGGAGAATTTATTCATCTTGAACATAGAAACTGTAAAGCTTGTATGATGAAAGGTGATAAATTGTTTAGAGTTGTAGAAAATAA
Source organism: Chitinophagaceae bacterium (assembly GCA_043750315.1). Classification (GTDB taxonomy): domain Bacteria; phylum Bacteroidota; class Bacteroidia; order Chitinophagales; family Chitinophagaceae; genus CAIVPM01. The sequence continues at coordinate 847 of JAYVBS010000124.1, read as the reverse complement.
TTGTTTTGAAGTAGATTTGAGATTAAAGGAAATGGAAGCTACAAGTATTACTACACAAGTACTTTCAACTATTCCTGTTTTATTTAATTATTGGGCAAAATCAAAAGATGCCTTAGAGACTTCTCGTTTTTTAAATGATCATATTGCAGAAAGTGTTCAAAAACATCCAAAATATTTTATTGGATTAGGAACAGTTCCTCTACAAGATATTGAACTGGCTATTCAAGAAATGGAACGGTGTGTGAAAGAATTAAAAATGCCAGGTTTAGAAATTGGTACTAATATTAATGGTAAAAATTTAAGCGATGAAATGTTCTTTCCTTTTTATGCTGCTGCAGAAAAATTAGGTTGTGCTTTATTTGTACATCCTTGGGAAATGATGGGTGAAGATCAAATGCAAAAGTATTGGCTACCTTGGCTTGTAGGCATGCCAGCTGAAACAAGTAGAGCTATTTGTAGTATGATTTTTGGCGGTATTTTCGAAAAATTCCCAAAGCTTAGAGTTGCCTTTGCACATGGTGGTGGTTCGTTCCCATTTACCATTGGAAGAATTGAACATGGCTTTAATGTTCGCCCAGATTTGGTTGCAATAAATAATAAAATAAACCCAAGAAGTTATTTAAATAAATTTTGGTTGGATAGTTTAGTTCATGATGAAAATTCACTACAATATTTAATTAATTTAATGGGAGAAAATCAAATTTGTTTAGGCAGTGATTATCCTTTTCCATTAGGGGAACTTCAGCCAGGAAAATTAATTGAAGCATCAAATTTTAAACTAGAAACTAAAGAAAAGCTCTTCAATAAAAATGCAATGAATTGGTTACAATTACCTGCTAATTTATTT
>JAYVBS010000123.1:0-3384 GCA_043750315.1 Chitinophagaceae bacterium | reverse complement strand
CTAAATAATTTTTTATTTCTTCTTGTGTTTGATTGGCAGCAATTAAATGTTCTTTTTCCGGAGTATCCAATCCTAAAAAACAAGGAGCAATAATGGGTGGTGAAGCAGAAATAAAATGAATCTCTTTCGCTTCTGCTTTTTTGAAAATGTTTACCAATCTCATGCTAGTAGTTCCTCTTACAATTGAATCATCCATAATGATTACTCGCTTACCTTTTACCTCACTAATGATTGGGTTCAATTTTAACATCACAGTTCTTTCTCTCATGGCTTGAGATGGATTTATAAAAGAACGGCCTAAATATTTATTTTTTAGAAGTACAGGCTTAAATGGAATTCCTGAAGCTGTTGCATAACCAATAGCAGCAGGCACTCCAGAATCTGGAACACCAATTACAACATCTGCTTCAATACCTGCTTGCTCCCAAAGTTTTCTTCCTGTTAATTCTCTAAAATGATAAATGCTATCTCCTTTAATGATGCTATCTGGCCTAGAAAAATAAATGTATTCAAAAGAGCAAGTAGCTTTTTTTTCTTGATGTTTAATCATGTATGAATGCACACCTGTATCATTAATTTCAATCATTTCTCCAGGCTCAATGTCTCTAATGAAATCTGCAGAAACAGCATCTAAACCACAAGTTTCACTACTTACAACATAAGTTCCTTCTTCTGTAATACCTAGTGATAAAGGTCTAATGCCAAATGGATCTCTAAATGCAACTAAACTTTCTCTGGTTAACAATACACAACTATATGCTCCTTTTACATTATTGAACACTTCTTTAACAGCAAACTCAATTCCCTTGTGATAATATTTTTGAATGATGCGAAGCATTACTTCTGTGTCGGAATGATTAGAAACAAATTTTATTCCTTCTTCTTCCATAGCTTCTCTAATCTTTCCACTATTCACTAAATTGCCATTATGTGCAATAGAAATAAAGACTTCATCATCTATATTTTTTGCAAATAAAGGTTGAATATTTCTTTTACTTTGTCCACCAGTTGTACTATATCTGGTATGACCAATTGCAGCATTACCTTGATACAAGGCAGGATTTTCGATAGAAGCAAATGCTTCAATTACTAAACCTTCTTTTTTAAAGGAATAGATTTTTTTATTGGTAAGAAAAGAAATACCACAAGCTTCTTGACCACGATGTTGCAATGCAATTAAACCAAATTGCATGAGCAAAAAAGTATCTACTTGATTTTTAGCATACACACCAAAAACGCCACATTCCTCATGCATCTTATCATTTTCACTAAACATCTAATTTGATTTTTTTAATCGTTGTAAAATTTCAACATAAGCTTCTTTAACATCACCTAAATCTCTTCTAAATCTATCCTTATCTAATTTCTTTAAAGTGTGCTTATCCCATAGCCTACAAGTATCTGGAGTTATTTCGTCTGCCAAAATAATTTTTCCTGAACTATCTTTTCCAAATTCAATTTTAAAATCAACAAGAATAATATCTTCTTTAATAAATAATTCTTTTAATAAAATGTTGATTTTTTCTGTAACAGAAAAAATGTATTTGATTTCATCGTAAGAAGCAGCACCTAAAGCTACTGCATGATGTTCATTAATTAAAGGATCTCCTAAAGCATCTTTTTTATAGCATAATTCATAAATAATATTTGGAGGTTGAGTACCTTCTTCTACTCCCAAAATTCTTGCAGTACTGCCAGCTAAAATATTTCTGGTAACTACTTCTAATGGAACAATAGAAACTTTTTTGCAAAGCTGTTCTCTATCGTTTAGTTTTTTTACAAAATGAGTTTCAATACCATGATCCATGAGGTACTCATAAATTAGTGCAGTAATTTCATTGTTCAAAGAACCTTTGTCTTCTATAGTTCCTCGTTTTACTGCATTAAAAGCTGTAGCATCATCTTTATAATAAATGATAATGAGGTTTGGATCTGAAGTTGAGTATACTCTCTTTGCTTTGCCTTCATATAGCATTTCTAATTTTTCGTAACTCATGTTTAAGTTTTTATAAAAAATAATTAATACCGTTATTAAAAATATCTTGATACTCCAAGTTAGGAATATTTTTTAATCTGTTTGTTTTTACTCTTTCAGGATGAGCCATTCTGCCAAAAATATTTCCATCTTCACTAATTAAACCCTCAATGGCATAAATACTTCCATTAGGATTATAAGGAAAAATATTAGTTGGTTGCAATTTTTCATCTACATACTGTGTAGCAATTTGATTTTTGTTAATCAAATCTTTAATGGTTTCTTCAACTGCAAAAAATCTTCCTTCACCATGTGAAACAGGAACTGTATAAATTTTTTCTTTCATGTTTTGTAACCAAGGACTAGCATCATTCACCACTTTAATTTGAACCATTTGAGAAACGTGTCTTCCAATTTCGTTGTGTGTTAAAGTTGGAGAAGTTTTATTAAGATTTGTAACTTTTCCATAAGGTAATAATCCAGATTTTACTAATGCTTGAAAGCCATTACAAATACCTAAGATTAACCCACCTTTTTGTAAGAATTCATCTATACTATTTTTTATTTTTTCATTTTGGAACACATTCACAATATATTTTGCCGAACCATTAGGTTCATCTCCAGCACTAAAACCACCACTAAAAACAAGAATTTGAGATTGATATATTTGATGCGATAATTCAACAATACTTTCTTTAATAGCATTTTTATTATTATTCTTAAAATTTATTGTATGTACATTTCCATTTTTAAAAGCATGTGCAGTTTCGTACTCGCAATTGGTTCCTGGAAATACTGGTAAAAGAATATTTGGTTTGCCAAAGCCAATGTTTTTAATAATTTTTGAAGGGGAGGAAATTTTTGGAATACTTATTTCTATTGTAGATACTGTTGTTGGAAATAGAGCTTCAAATGTAGAAGTCCATTTTTCTATGGCTTCATCTATTTTAATTTTTACATCATTGAATTTAAGTGTAGCTGTTGTATTTGTTTTTCCTAATAATATAAAATGATCCAGTGTATTATTTGATTCAAAAACAATATTTCCTAATCCTAGTTCAATCAAGTTTTCTTCTGTGTTTATTTCACAGCCAATTTTATTTCCAAAGCACATTTGTGCAATAGTGGTTGCAATTCCACCATCCTTAACTTGCTTGGCAGAAATTATTTTTCTTTCTTTAATGAGTTGATGAATTTTTAGCCAAGAATTTTTTAATTGCTCCCAATTTGGAATTTGTTTTTCATTTTTTTCTATTTTAAATAGATAGATAAAACTTTGTGTAAATTTTAATTCGGTAGAAATGATTTGTTCAGCTTTTTCGCTAGCTACAGCAAAACTTACAAATGTGGGTGGCACATGTAAATTTTTAAAACTTCCACTCATGCTATCTTTACCACCAATTGCAGCA
>JAYVBS010000122.1:0-3387 GCA_043750315.1 Chitinophagaceae bacterium | reverse complement strand
ACAAATTAAATCTTGAGCTAAATCACTATTAATTCTTGCACCATATTTAAAAAATAAATCATCTAATTCTAAGTTTTTATCAAATGCAATAAAGTCCGACCTGCTTCTTAATAAACTATCAAATTCAGCAAATAATTTATCTATAAACCATAATACTTTGCCTCCTTGCATTATATATTGATCTATTTTTATTTTGTCAATCTCGGTAAACGCTAATGAAGGTTTTACAATTACTAATGCTTTAATGGTGTCTGCATTTAAAATACCTTTTTTCAAATCGAAAATTCCAGTTCTATAATTTTTGCTTAAGGTTGTAACCAAATCTTGAACACTAGGATTTACAGGTTCACCATTACCTATTGCATAAGCTACAATTGGAAATTGTTTCTTGGTAAGTTTATCTATAGCATCATCAAACTTAAACTCTAATAGAGCTTCGCTATAATTTAAACTACTTTCTTCATCTGCACCACTTTTCCCACTCATTAAATCCACTACTTTTAATTTTCCTTGATATCTTACAATTGCTGATGGAAAAATAAGTTGTTCAGTTTTTTCTCCTTCTTCTCTATTCAATTCATTATTAAATGGTCGAACACCAATGCTGAATAAACTATCGTACAACATTGATTTTAATGTATCAGACAGCCCTTCACCTGGTTTTATAAATGTGTAAGAAAGTTTACCATTACTTTCATCTCTAAGATCAGAAAGTAATTCTTCTGTAGCTATTTCAAGTTTTCTAAAGCCTGAACTTAGATTTCCAGTGAGAAAAACTTGTACTTCTACTTTATCATCTAAATTCCTTAATAAATCTTTAGTTGCATTACTAATGGAGAATCTTTTTTCAGTAGTTAAATCAATTTTAGAATGAAATGTTGTTAAAATGTAAATCACTGCTGTAAAGCCAACGATTAAAAAAATCCACCAATATTTATGTTTAAGAAATTGTTGCATGAAATTTAGTTCACTTTTAAATTACCTAACCAATTTTATTCATTATTCTTTTTTGTGTGATGATGAGTAATAAACCAATCACACTTAGAAAATATATCACATCTTTAGAGTCAATTACGCCCCTACTCATACTTTTATAATGAAAATTAATTCCTATTAATTCAATTACATAATCATACAAACCTTTAAGAATAGGTAATTTGCTTATGGCATCAAATCCATTATATAATAAGAAACAAGTGAAAGCTGCAGCAATAAATGCAACTACTGTGTTATTTGTAAAACTAGCAACAGCAATACCTGAGGCAGTATAAACTGCTATTAAAAAAAATAAAGCTAAATAACTGCCTAGGCTTGCAGCAATATCAATGCCAGCAGTTGAGCTTAAAGCTTGTATAGAAAAAGCATAAACTATAGTTGGTAAAACTGCAGTTAAGCCAATCATTAAACAACCCAAGTATTTACCAAAAACTATTTGAAAATCACTTAGGGGTAGCGTTTTAATTAATTCAAAAGTGCCCGACTTAAACTCTTCAGGAAAACTCTTCATTGTAATTGCAGGTATTAAAAATAACAATACCCAAGGAGCATAATTAAAATAGCTTGATAAGGAAGCATATCCAAAATTTAATATGCTAGTTTCAGGAAAAACAAAAAGCAAAAGTCCATTTAAAATTAAAAACAATGCAATTACTGCAAAGCCTGTTATGCTATTAAAAAATTGTTGCCATTCCTTTTTACATATCATCCACATAAGCAACAAAAATAGTAGTAATGGAGTTAATGAAAAGTTAGTTTTTGAAGATAAAGTGGTTATTATGAATTTGAAAGATATTGGTCCAACTCAGCTTCAGATTTATAACGAACTTCTCTGGCTTTACTACCTAAATTAGGACCCACAATTCCGGCTTGTTCTAATTGATCCATCAACCTTCCTGCTCTATTATAACCCAATTTCATTCTTCTTTGAATTAAAGAAGTACTTCCTACTTGGTTTTGAACAATTAATCTTGCAGCATCATTAAATAATGGATCTCTATCGTTTACATCAAAGTCTTTTGCATCCATTTCCTTTTCATCTACATATTCTGGTAAATAAAATGGTTCTGGATAACCTTGTTGCTTTCCAATTTCTTCACAAATTCTATCTACTTCTGGTGTATCTACAAATGCACATTGCAAACGAGTAATTTCACCATTATAACTAATTAACATATCACCTTTTCCAATTAATTGCTCTGCACCACCAACATCTAAAATTGTTCTACTATCTATTTTACTAGACACTTTAAAAGCAATACGTGCTGGAAAATTTGCTTTAATTGTACCTGTAATAATGTTAACTGAAGGTCTTTGAGTGGCAATAATTAAATGAATTCCAACTGCACGAGCTAATTGTGCAAGACGAGCAATAGGCATTTCAATTTCTTTACCAGCAGTCATAATTAAATCTGCAAATTCATCTATAACTAAAACTATAAATGGCAAAAATTGATGCCCTTTTTGTGGACTAAGTTTTCTTGCAACAAACTTTTCATTATACTCTCGAATATTTCTACAACCTGCTTCTTTTAATAAATCATAACGATTATCCATTTCTATGCACAAAGCATTTAAAGTATATACTACTTTTTTTGTGTCTGTGATTATACTATCATCTTCACCTGGAAGTTTTGCCAAGAAATGTTTTTCAATCACTTTATATAAACTCAACTCTACTTTTTTAGGATCTACTAAAACCAATTTAAGCTGAGAGGGATGTTTTTTAAATAATAATGAAACCAACAAAGTATTAATACCAACAGATTTTCCCTGACCAGTTGCACCTGCCATTAATAAGTGAGGCATAGTAGTTAAATCAACAATAAAATTTTCATTATCAATTTTTTTACCAATGGCAATAGGAAGTGAGAAATTATTTTTTTGAAATTTTTCACTGCTGATGAGTGATTTCATACTAACAACAGTCTTCTTAATATTTGGCACTTCAATTCCTATGGTTCCTTTGCCTGGAATAGGAGCTATAATACGAATGCCTAATGCTGCAAGGCTTAATGCTATATCATCTTCTAAATTTTTAATCCTACTTATTCTAACACCTGGTGCTGGAACAATTTCATACAAAGTAACAGTTGGACCAACTGTTGCAGCTATTCTTTGTATGGCGATATCATAGTTTTTTAAAGTTGCTATGATCTGATTTTTGTTAGTTTCTAGTTCTGTTGGATCGTGAATAATTTTTTCACTGCCATGTGTTTCTAATAAATCTATTGATGGATATTTATAATTACTTAAATCTAATGTTGGCTCATAATTAGCCATTTCAACAGTTTTAGATTTAGGCTTTGAAGCTACTTGTAAATCTTCGTCAACATCTTTAATTTCTAGGGGCACATCATTTACAGGAATTGCTTTAAACTTTTGTTTTGG
>JAYVBS010000121.1:0-7890 GCA_043750315.1 Chitinophagaceae bacterium | reverse complement strand
CCAATTTCAACCCCTCTAACTCCACCTTCAATGTATAAAGCACTTACTAAAGCTTGACCAGGATATTGATTTACGGGAATATGATTTAAAAATTCTTTAGCATCTAAATACACTGCATGACCACCACCAGGTTGCATTACAGGCACATTTGCTGCAACTAATTTTTCTGTGAGATATTCAATACTTCTAATACGATAATGTAAATAATCTTCCTTCAGAACTTCTTTCAAGCCTATAGAAATAGCTTCTAAATCTCTACCAGCTAAACCACCATATGTTGGAAAGCCTTCTGTTATTATTAATAAATTTCTACATTTATTAGCAAGCTCATTATTATGCATGGCAAGAAAGCCACCAATATTTGCAAATGCATCTTTTTTAGCACTCATAGTACAGCCATCGGCATAAGAAAAAAGTTCTTTAGCAATTTCTTCAACTGATTTAATGGCAAATTCTTTTTCTCTAATTTTTATGAAATAAGAATTCTCTGCGAATCGACAAGCATCAATAAATAATGGAATATTATTTTCAACACAAACTTGTTTTACATCTCTAATATTTTGCATACTTACAGGCTGACCACCTCCAGAATTATTTGTTACTGTTATTATACATAATGGAATATTCTCAGCACCTTTCTCTGCTATAAAAGATTTTAATAAAGCAACATCCATATTTCCTTTAAAAGGAGATGGAATTGATGGAAGTTTACCTTCTGCACACAATAAATCTACACCTACTGCACCTGAAAATTCAATGTTGGCACGTGTTGTATCAAAAAGTGTATTACTAACAAAATATTTTCCTTTTCCTCCAAGTATGCTAAAAAGAATTTTTTCTGCAGCTCTACCTTGATGGGTTGGAATTACAATTGGCATTCCTGTTAAATCTTGTATGGTTTTTTCAAATCTGAAAAAACTTGGACTGCCAGCATAAGATTCATCGCCTTGCATTATACCTGCCCATTGATTGCTACTCATAGCACTTGTGCCACTATCAGTTAATAAATCAATTAAAATATCTGTTGAGTGAATTAAGAAAGGATTGAAAAAAGCTTGTTCTAAAATTTTAATACGTTCTTCTTTTGTATTAAAATAAATGGGTTCAACAGATTTAATACGAAAAGGTTCGATGATGGTTTTCATTCAACTATTTTTTAATGAAGAAAAATAAATGGAAAGGAAGAATTGAAATTCCTAAGAAGGCTTTTTGATAATATTTTTCCAAAGTTGCATGATGCAAAAATCAATATTACTCAACTAATAAATACTGATTTATATCATAATAGTTGATTTTAATAATATTAATGCATTGGTTTTTAGAATGAAATAACATTTTACACTCATCATGATGGTAATCATTTTTATTTTTCAATTGTAAACTTATGTTTGATGTAAAACTTTAGCAAGACTAAAAGGAGTTTGCAAAATTTCATCATTAGATTTATTCAATTTTTTGTCAGAAATCTCTTACATCTTTTCAGAAGCTATAATTGTTAAATAACAAAAATGCAGAATAATCAAATTCATAAATTTCATATTCCAGTAATGGGTTTAGCATTTACTATTGACTCGCCAATTAAAGTGGCTCAATATGGTATTTCATCAGTGATGTCAGTTGTTGAAACAAGATTAATAGAAATGATGCGAAAACATTATTACCCAACTATTGGAAGAGAATATGAACCTATTTCTGAAAATGAAGAAGATTATATTGCTAAACGAGTTACTGATTATTTAAATTTAGTAAACACCATTGTTCAAAATCAAATCAACAAAATAAAAGCTGCTGCTTTTGAAAAAGGTTCTGAAATAGTAAAATATTTTGAAATGTTGCCAGACGATAGTACACTTAAACAACTGTACAATCAAATGATGCAAATGAGTGAAGGCTCTGAAAAAAGCAAAGCAGAAGAATATTTAAGAACACAGGTTAAGGCAGGTAGTATTGACATAAATATTATGACTAAACTGGATAAAGAAAATTTCAATGCAACTAATGAATTAATTGAAGATGGATCAGATGCAGTTTCAGTTTTACGAGGTTATTCAAAGAGTGATTTAAAACATTCTGCAGTTGTTTTTTCTGCTGGAATGAACCCAAGATTGTATAATTACTTAGGCAAATGTGATGAGTTTAGTGTGAATGAAGATGGAACACTTGGCAAAAAGGTAATTGTGAAAGTTAGCGATTATCGTTCTGCATTAATTCAAGGAAAATATTTAGCTAAAAAAGGTATTTGGGTAAGTGAGTTTAGAATTGAATCAGGATTAAATTGTGGTGGCCATGCTTTTGCTACTGATGGATATTTATTGGGCCCAATACTGCAAGAGTTTAAAGATAAAAAGCAAGAATTGATTGATTCGCTTTTCGAAATTTATAATACAACTTACGAAAAAAAATATAATAAAAAATTAAGCCAACCACAATCAACATCTATTACAGTACAAGGTGGAATTGGAACTTATGAAGAGTTAGAAAATTTATGCAAAAATTATAATATAGATTCCACAGGTTGGGGAACCCCTTTTCTATTAGTTCCAGAAGCCACAACAGTTGATGAACCTACATTAGAAAAACTTTGCCTTGCCACAGAAAAAGATATTGAGCTTAGTTATAACTCACCTTTAGGAGTGAGATTTCATTATTTAAAAGGTACCAGTTCTGATAAGGAAAAGTTAAAGAGAATTGAAAACAATAATCCAGGAAGTCCTTGCACAGAAAAACATTTGTCTTTTAATACAGAATTTACAGCAGAGCCAATTTGTACAGCATCGAAAAAATATCAAAAATTAAAAATAAAGCAACTTCAAAATCTCGAACTACCAAAAAATGAATTTAATAGACAACTTAAAGAAGTGCTTGATAAAGAATGTTTATGCATTGGATTAAGCAACTCTGCTGCTATTAATTATTCTCAAACACTAGTTAATAAATTAAATTCTGTAACTATTTGCCCAGGACCAAATATTGTAAATTTTTCTAAAGTGATTTCTCTTAAAAAAATGGTAGATCATATTTATGGAAGAAATGAATTGGAATTAAAGAAAGATAGACCTCATATGTTTATTGCAGAACTTTATCTTTATATAGACTTTCTTAAAGAAAAAGTAATTACAGATTTAGTTAAAGGAGAGTTTAATAAACTAAAAAAATATTATGCTCTTTTTATTGAAAATTTAAATAACGGTATAACTTATTATAAAAATTTAAAAAACTTACAACCTATTACTCATCAAAAAATGTTGAAGGAATTGGAACGTGCAGAAATAGAAATTAATTCATTGATTTATAAATTTGATGTCTATACTTTATAAATTCAATTTTCCCATTCAGCATAAGAATCAGCAGTTTCGTATAATCTTACTTTTTTAATTTTCAAGTTGGCAGGTAAAATCGCTTTCAATTTTTTATGAATAAAAAGAACCATGTTTTCGGCAGAGGGTTCTGCTTTCCATATCTCAAGGTTTTCTAATCCTTTTAAATTAGAATGCTTTTCAAGATAAACTTCTGATAAAATTATTTTATGATCGAAATAATCTAAAACATTAGTTTTTACGAGTGATTTCAAAATTTTAAAATCAATAACAAAACCATTTCCACTAATATGTCCACCAGCTAATTCATCAGTAACAGTTACATGTAATTCGTATGAATGACCATGAATATTTCTACACAATCCGTCATATTCATGAATAGCGTGAGCAGTTTCGAATCGGAATATTTTAGTTACAGAAATCATTGTTTTCTTTTAATTAAAGATTTTAACAAGGGAATGGAAATTAAAACAATTCCTATTGACAAACTTAATCCAGCGATAAAAAATATATAATACAAAGGTCGTAATTGTTTCATTAAATCACCAAATACAATTAAGTCATTATTCATTTGCCATTTAGTTTTTAATATCCCCATAACAATCAATACTACCCAAAAAATAGCCAAAGAAATATTTGAAAGCCAAAAACCTGTTTTGATGATTCTTAAATTTTTGGTTGTAGTAGAAATTTTTTCTTTAAGAATTTCAAAGTACAATGCAAAAAGCAAAAATGAATTTATACCAATAGTTGTACCCATTACATGAGCCACAGTAATATGAGTGCCATGAGTAAAAACATTTATTACAGGAATTGACATTAATATGGCTAATGATAGATTTAGAAATATCCAAACATCAGCTGCAAATAAAAAACGATAGCTTATAATATGAATATGTTTCTTAGCAGTACTTAAAGACTCTTTCCAAGAATAAATAATTTTTCCTAATATTAATAATTCTGTCATGCTTACAAAATAGCTTACATGTTTTATGTAATCATGTGTTGGTAAGGTATAAATATGATGACCCCAATTAAAAAGTAAATTAAAAAGTCCTAAGAAATAAAGTGCATAAGCCATTTTAGAATGGCTATTTTTTTCATCGCCACTAATTTTATCTAGTAAATAAATACTGCTTCCATAAATTAACATGTTCCATGAACCAACCATACTGCCATTTGCTTTCCATTGAATGGTCATATCATTTACAATATTATTTTTGAAATAAGGTATTAACCATAAATAAGATTCCAAAAAAGTAAAAAGAAAAAAAAGAATACCTGTTAACCACATCCAAATAAACACTGGTTTATCTTTTAAATTCTTAATTGTTTTAATAAAATTTATCAAGAATAAAATCCAAGCTATAATTATAAATAAAGAAATAAATGGAGGAAACTCCCAATATTCTTTTCCACCAAAAATTCCTAAAAAATAAGAAACTATAATTGCAATTATTGATAGAAAGAATAAATAAAATTGTATTTGAAGAAGTTTTTTTGAATAAATATTTCTATTAAAATATTCCTGAATAGAAACTAAAACTATTCCAATGGCTGAAAGTAAAATCCAAAATACAATTGACGAAACATGTAAGGGTCTTACTTTTTCAAAAGAAAAATAGTTTCTCAAAAATCCAGGAATGGCATATTGAAGGGCTCCGATTAAACCAAATAAAATACCAATAAGCAATAACGAAATTGCCAATATTAAAAAATTGTTTAGGCTTGTTTTCTTATTTGTTTGTAATGGTTCCATCGAGATTTAAAATAATTTTATTAGGATCAGCACTTCCAGTTGAATCAATATTTTTAAAGAAAGAAATTAAGCAATTGATTTCTGTATCAGATAAATTAAACTTAGGCATCACAACTGTTCCACCTAGTAAGAATGCTTTAATATATTCAACAGGTCTTTTAGAATAAACATTGGTTACATCAGGTCCTAAAAATCCACCTAAACCATAAATTTGATGGCATGAATTGCAATTATATCGTTGCCAAACTTCCTTTCCTTTCACTACTTGCTCACTAACTTCAATACTTTTAAAAGGGAGATTGCTGTATATGAAAGTTGAATAAATTAGAAATGAAATAACTAGAAATGAAAAAATAAAAACTATTTGTTTATACTGCATTTACAAAAGAACATTAGTTTGAAATAATGGAATATCGTGTAAAATTAATTTTTGAAAATGATTTAGATTATGACTTGATTCATAAAGAATAATGACGAAAGTCACCCATAAACTATTTTGCTTAGTTTAATCTTGTTGAAATAATTTATTTAAATTGAATACGAATTCTCCTGATTCATCTATAGTTATAAAAACAGAAATTGTATGCCCCAATGATGCTAATCCAATGGGCATTTTGCAAGGTGGTAAACTAGTTCAATGGATGGATATTGCAGCTGCAGTATGTGCTCAAACACATTCAAAATCTATTTGTGTTACAGCATCTATTAATGAAATTAGTTTTAAAAATTCTGCTAAAGTTGGTGATATTGTTATACTTAAAGCAAAAATTACAAGAGTGTTTAATACTTCAATGGAAATAAAAGTTGAAGCATTTACAAAAAGTATTACTGCAAATAAACCTTTGCTAATTAGTTCATCATTTTTCATTTTTGTTGCAATAGATGAACAAAAACTTCCAAAAAAAATCAATCCAATAATACCTAAAACAAAAACTGAAATGGATGATTTTAAAAGTGCATTAAAAAGAAAAAATAAAAAAAAATAAAATGATAGATTTCGAAGTAGATAAAGATATTTTAGAATTTATAGAAGAACAAAAATGTGCTAACATTTGCTGTGTAAAACCAAATGGAACACCCTATTGCTTTAGTTGCTATTTTGCTTTTGATAATGATGATATGATGCTTTTCTTTAAATCATCAAGCGATACTAATCATATTCCTTACTTACTAGCCAATCAAAATATTGCTGGTACTATTTTGCCAGATAAACTTAAAAATCTCATTGTTCAAGGAATTCAATTTGAAGGAATTTTTATTTTAGATGATGAAGTGTTATTTAAAAAAGCATCAAAAAAATATCATTCTAAATTTCCGTTTGCATTAATGATACCAGGTAAAATTTGGGTTGTTCAGCTAAATACAATTAAAATGACAGACAGCACTAAAGGCTTTGGTACAAAAATAAACTGGCAAAGAAATATGGAGTTAGAACTTTCTAATCAATAATTTTATAAACTTAAAAATCAATTCAACTCAATTTGGTATGAAAATAAAAAGTAATTTAATAGGTTCAATGACATTACTTTCTATTGTTCTTTTTACAATGTCATGCAGTGATTCTAATAAACAAGATGCATCAAAATTTTTGACCCATATGAATCAAAAACATCACCACTAAACACAAATAATTCGTATGATATTGAAACTGGAATTGGTAATTTCAAGTATGTGAAAATTAATAAAACTATTGATAAAAGTTTAGCTAATAATGGTGAAAAATTATTTATTATCAAATGTGGAACTTGCCATAAGTTAACACATGAAGTATTTGTTGGACCAGGATTGCAAGATATTACAACCAGAAAAAATGCTGCTTGGATATTAAATTTAATGACTAACTCAGATTTAATGATTGAAAAAGATGCTGAACTACAAGCTCAGCTTGAGATTTGTAAAGTAAAAATGCCTAATCCAAACCTATCAGAAAATGAAGCTTTATCAATTTACGAATTCCTCAGAAAAAATGATAAGTCTAAATAATTAGAATGTAAATGCTTTTTTAAATAATCAAAAAGTTACTAAACTGATTAGTATCATTTTTCATTTGATTTTAATCATACATTTTCCAGCAGTAATTTTTCAGATTTGTGTTCTAAAAGAATATAAATAAATACTATGAAAATAAATATTGGCAAAACCGATAAAATAATTAGATACTGCTTGGCACTTGTAATTATTGTTTTTGGTATGTACTACAAATCTTGGTGGATATTATTAGCTTTTGTTCCATTAGCCACTGGATTTTTAAGATTTTGTCCTTTATATAAAATTTTTGGATTGAGCACATGTGGTTCAAAAAGTGTTCAATAGTTTCTGTCTAATAAAGCCGCCCTTATTCTTATGTGGCGGCATTTTTTTTACATATAAAATTTACTAAATATTAATTCTTTAATTCATTGTTATCATTGTGGAGACAACTGTAATGAAAATATTACAGTGAATGAAAAAGCATTTTGTTGTGAAGGTTGCAAACAAGTTTTTTTATTACTTAACGAAAATGAACTTTGCAACTATTACTCTATTGATACTAACCCTGGAATAAAAGTAAAAGGAAAATTTGCATCAAATAAATTTGAGTTTTTAGATGATGAGGATACCATAAAAAAGTTAGTTCAATTCAATTCTTCAACACAAACTAACATTACATTTAAGTTACCTCAAATACATTGTTCATCCTGCATTTACTTACTCGAAAATTTGCATAGAATAAATGATGGCATAATAAAATCTCAAACTAATTTTCAAAAGAAAGAAGTTTTTATAGCTTTCAATCCACAAATTATTTCAATCAGAAAAGTTGTTGAATTATTA
>JAYVBS010000120.1:0-3400 GCA_043750315.1 Chitinophagaceae bacterium | reverse complement strand
GTATTTAGAGATAATCAAGAAACTGGTGAATTAATTATGGATAGTAATGATCTTGAAAGAGAAAGAGGTATTACTATTTTTTCTAAAAATGCTGCAGTAACTTATAAAGACACAAAAATTAATGTTATTGATACTCCTGGTCACGCAGATTTTGGTGGCGAAGTTGAACGTGTTTTAAAAATGGCCGATGGTGTAGTTTTATTAGTTGATGCTTTTGAAGGACCCATGCCTCAAACTCGTTTTGTTTTACAAAAAGCTTTGCAATTAAACCTCCATCCAATAGTTGTAATTAATAAAGTAGATAAACCAAATTGCAGACCTGATGAAGTTCATGATGCAGTATTTGAATTATTTTTTAATTTAGATGCAACTGAAGAACAACTTAATTTTCCTACTTTTTATGGTAGTGGAAAAAATGGTTGGTTTAATATTACAAACGAACAATGTGAAGATATTACCCCATTAATGGATGGCATTTTACAATATGTTCCAGCACCTAAAATTGCTGAAGGACCACTACAACTTCAAATAACCTCATTAGATTATTCTTCTTTCTTAGGTAGAATAGCTATTGGAAAAGTAACTCGTGGCAGCATTAAAGAAAATCAACAAATAGCATTAATGCAAGCTGATGGTAGTATTAAAAAAAGCAGGGTAAAAGAGTTATATGTTTTTGAAGGCATGGGTAAAAGAAAAGTAAATGAAGTTATAGCTGGCGATTTATGTGCTGTTGTTGGCTTAGAAGATTTTGGTATTGGAGATACCATTGCAGATATAGATAACCCAGAAGCTTTAGCAATTATTAGTGTTGATGAACCAACTATGAGTATGACTTTCAGCATTAACAACTCTCCTTTCTTTGGTAAAGATGGAAAGTTTGTAACTTCTAGACATTTAAGAGATAGATTAATGAAAGAAACTGAAAAAAATCTTGCATTAAGAGTAGAAGATACAGATAGTGCAGATAGTTTTTTAGTATTTGGTAGAGGGATATTGCATTTAGGAATTTTAGTTGAAACTATGCGTAGAGAAGGTTATGAATTAACTGTTGGTAATCCACAGGTTTTGGTAAAAGAAATTAATGGAAAAAAACATGAACCCTATGAAGTTTTAGTGGTTGATGTACCTGCAGAATTTAGTGGTAAAGTAATTGATTTAGTTACACAACGTAAAGGTGAAATGTTGGTGATGGAAAGCAAAGGAGAAATGCAACATTTAGAATTCGATATTCCTTCACGTGGACTAATAGGTTTACGTTCTCAAATGCTTACAGGAACTGCAGGAGAAGCTGTTATGGCACATCGTTTTGCAGAATATAAACCATGGAAAGGCTCAATTCCTGGTAGAAGTAATGGGGTTTTAATAGCAAAATTTGGTGGTACAACTACTGCTTATTCAATAGATAAATTACAAGATAGAGGAAGCTTTTTTATAGACCCTAGAGAAGATGTTTATGCAGGACAAATGATTGCTGAACATATTAAACCAGGAGATTTGAATGTGAATGCTGTTGAGGAAAAAAAATTAACGAACCATAGAGCTAGTGGTAGTGATGATAGTGTTAGAATTACTCCTAAAATTCAAATGACTTTAGAAGAGTGTATGGAATATATTCAGCAAGATGAATGTATAGAAGTAACACCCAAAAATGTAAGAATGAGAAAAGTTATTTTGAATGAAGATGATAGAAAAAAAGATAGTAAAAAAATGGCTGAAGCAGCGGTTTAACTCGTTCTAAATATTTTATATTAAATCTCGTCATATTTTTGACGAGATTTTTTTTAATTACTCATTATGAAATCTATTTTAAAAGTTATCATTTGTTCATTTCTTTTAATCAGTTGTTCGTCAAAAGATCAAAAAGCAAAAATTGATAAACAAGATTATGAACAACAAAAAGAGAGTTTAGCAGACAAGGAGAAACGCTCACCAAAATCTTTTTTAGAAATATCAGGAACATATAAAAGAAATATTTGGGGCAAAACAGTTTATAAAGCAGAAATAAAAAACACTGCAAGCATTTGTTCTTATAAAAATGTAAGAGTAAAGCTTTTATATTTTAAAGAAGGCGTTCAAGTAACCAATCATGAAGAATTGATTGAAGAATCAATTAGTCCCAACAGTATTTTTGATTTTAAAACAAAATATAAAACACCAAAAGGAACTGATAGTGTAGCTGCATATATTATGAGTGCAAGTGCAGGAGATTAAATTTTGGTCCCGTAGTTCAATGGATAGAATAGAAGTTTCCTAAACTTTTGATGCAAGTTCGATTCTTGCCGGGACTACAAAAAGAGAAGTAAAGCTATTTTTAACAGAATAGCTTTTTTATTTTCTTTCAAAAATATTGCTGTTATTGAAATTGAAAAGTCTAAATTTTAAAGAGTTAATACTGATATATTTAAAATTTTCAACATTTCAAATAACCGTTTAATCACTTTACATTTGAAACTATAAAAAAACATTATTAAAATAAAGTTTGAAACTGCGTAGAACGATATTGAATTTTATACTTGTAAGAGAATCTGAAAGTAAATTAGTAAAAAATCTTTTTATTTTCGAGTTTTTTCAAGGCTCTGGAATAGCATTATTCTTTACTGCAGCAATATCTATTTTTTTACACCATTTACCAACTACTGACCTCCCAAAAGTTTATATACTCTCAGCTATTTTATTATGGATAACAGGTTATCTATATCATAAACTAGAGCATGCTTTAAGTATTAAAAATTTAATAACTTTTGTAGTAGTTTTCAATACTGCAATTATTTTATTGTTTAGAGTTCTCTATAACTATAATATTGAGCTATGGTATCTCTATTTATTTCTTGCTGCATTTAATGTACTTTATTTATTAAATAATTTAGAGTTTTGGGGCTTAGCAGCACAAATTTTTGATGTTAGACAGAGCAAAAGATTATTTGGAATTATTAGTGCTGGTGATATTCCAGCAAAAATGATTGGTTTTCTATCTGCCTATTTAATTATTCCATTTATTGGAACAGAAAATTTATTATTGGTTGCAGCAAGTTTAACATTGGTTTCTCTTCTGTTAATTGATAAATTATTTAAGTTAATTAAAGTTGAATCCTCTGCATCAGTAAGGCAAAAACAGCAATTAACGCAAAGTATTAAAAATATTCATGCTGTAATTTCAGGTAATAAACTAATTAGAAAAATTGCTATTGTTTCATTCTTCTCATTCTTAATATTTCTAATAGTAAATTTTGTTTTTTACGGTTATGTAAAATCTGAGTTTAAATCTGATAAGGATTTGGTTAGTTTCTTTGCTATATTTTTTGGAATTACAAGGCTTATAACATTTGCACTAAAAATTGGAATTGCAAACAAAATGGTTGATAAAATGGGGCTACGAAATGCATTAATGCTATCGCCCATT
>JAYVBS010000119.1:0-7917 GCA_043750315.1 Chitinophagaceae bacterium | reverse complement strand
TGTTGTATCAGTACTTAGATAGTGGTGGCATGAGTTGGAGTAAATTGGGCATTGATTTTTTATTAGGTAGCAAAATTGATAGAACAGTAACTATAGAAGAAAGTACATTCTTGCCAGATTATTTAATGTTTGCAATTGATAGCTTTAACACAAAACAACAATTTATTAGCAATAGAAAAACTTATCCTGTAACATCATTAATTACATCTTCAAAAAATAATCAACCACTTTGGGTAATCAGTATTTTGTTAGTAATTGTTGTTGCATTGTATTTTATTTATAAACCCAAAGCACAAAAAATATTACACATATTGTCATATATTCTTGTGTTAATTACAGGTTTATTAGGATTGTTATTATTGTTTATGTGGTTTGGAACCGATCATAAATCTTGTGCAAATAATTATAATTTACTTTGGGCTTTACCAACTAATATTATTGGCTTTTATTTTATTATTAAGAAATCAAAATACAAAAATTGGTATTTCAATTTTGCAACTATTCTAACTTTTATTTTTTTGTGTTTATGGTTTGTTTTGCCACAAGAATTTAATATTGCTTTCTTACCATTTACACTAACAATGGGATTTAGTTATAATAGTATTTCAAAACAAAATGCAAAATAAATTAAGACTTAATTTTCTTTTTTCGAACCAAAGAATTATAAGCTAAGAAAGAACTTACTATAGTTAATAAACTTCCTAAAAGCATAGCAGCTCCTGGAATGTGTAGGGGTGAATCTTTAGCAGTGAATGTTGCAAAAACATGAGTCATAATTGGAGGACCAAAAATTAAAGCTATACTCATAATACTCGTCAATCCTCCTTGCAATTCACCTTGTTCATTTTGTGGAACCTCATTACTAATTAATCCTTGTAATGCAGGCATTGTAATTCCTCCTAAACCATAAATCATCATAAAAGCATACATCATCCAACCTTGTGTGGCTAATCCAAACAATAAAAATCCTGTTGCATAAAAAGCTAAACCCACATAAACACTTTTTTCTAGCCCCAATTTTGGAATAATTTTTCTAATTAATCCACCTTGAACAATGGCAACAACTAAGCCTACAAAAGCTAATGACCATCCAATTGCTGTTCCATTCCAGCCAAAACGATACATGGTATAATAACTCCATGTTGTTTGTACTGCATGAGAAGCAACATATAATAAAAATATTGAAACTACTAATCCAATAATAACAGGATATTTTTTAAATTGTAATAATGTGCCTATTGGATTGGCACGTTTCCAACTAAACTCCCTTCTTTTTTCTTTTGGTAAAGATTCAGGTAAAACAAAATATCCATATATCCAATTAATCATGGCTAAAGCAGCTGATGCAAAAAATGGCAATCGAATATCATATTTTCCTAAAATTCCTCCAAGTGCAGGCCCAATTATAAAGCCAATTCCAAAAGCAACACCAATCATTCCAAAATTTTGAGCTTTCTTTTCAGGAGTGCTAACATCACTAATATAAGCAGCTGCTGTTGAAAAGCTTGCACCAGTAATTCCTGCAATGGTTCTTCCAATAAACAACCAAAAAATTGTTGGTGCAAAAGCTGTAAATAAATAATCCATTGCAAAACCAAATAAAGAGAATAATAGAATAGGTCTTCTGCCAAATTTATCACTTAAATTTCCTAAAATTGGTGCACAAACAAATTGCATAATTGCAAATGTGGTTTGCAACCAACCTCCAAAAATTGCAGCTTCGCTAAGTGAACAATGTTCTAAATTTTGAATTAGTGTTGGAATGATAGGTATAATGATCCCAAAACCTATTACATCTAACAATATTGTAATAAAAATAAAACCTAAAGCTGCTTGTTTATTGTTAGCCATAAAATTTAATGACTACAAAGTAATAGTATGAAAAGAATTTTAGTTAATTAAATTGAATAAGAAATATGAAATACAAATAAATGTGTGATTATTACACATTAAATCGTTATTTTGCAAGTTCCTTGCTTAATAGAAAAGAAATTGATTATGGAGAAAACTAATTCACTTATAAAACTAAAAACTACAGGTAAATCAAAACCAAAAACAGTAGTTCAAAAAAAGAATTCTTCAAAAAAAGTTGAAACTAAGATCAGCTCTAAAAAAGTTGTTACCCAAAAAGCAAGTGCATCTAAAACAATTCAAATACTTGAAAAAATTACATTTCAATTAAGGTTTAAAACAACATTTGGGCAACAATTATTTATTACAGGCAATCATTCTAAATTAGGAAATGGCAAAATGGAAGAAGCCATACCGTTACAATTTTTTAATGATGAATTTTGGTATAGTGTTATTGAATTAAGCAAAGAAGATTTAACCAAACAGCCCATTATTTATAATTATTTTTTAAAGAATAATGATGGAACAATTAGTTACGATTGTGGTACAGATAAACAAATAGATCTACAAACCAAATGCAAAGAAATTTTAAGAATTGATGGCTGGAATTATACAGGTTATCTGCAAAATGCATTTTACACAGTGCCATTTAAAAAAATATTACTTAAAAATAATACCACAGATTTTAAAGTTACTAAACCAAGAAAAACTACCCATACTTTTCAAACCAAATTTCCATTAATTCAAGCCCATCAAACAATTTGTGTTTTGGGTAGTTCAGAAAAATTAGGAAAATGGAATCTTAGAAAACCGGTTTTGCTAAAGAAAAAAGATGGTGAAGATTTATTTACTGCTGATTTAGATTTAAGTAAAGAGTTATTTCCTATTACCTATAAATATGCAATTTATAATACAGAAGAAAAAAAGTTAATGGCTTTTGAAGATGGAGATAACAGGCTACTTTTTGATGAAGTAAAAGCAGACAAAAAAACTATAGTGAATGATGCTTTTGCTAACTTCCCTGTAAATACTTGGAGAGGTGCTGGTGTAGCTATCCCTGTGTTTAGTTTAAGATCTGAAAAAAGTTTTGGTGTGGGAGAGTTTAGTGATTTGAAATTAATGGCAGATTGGTGTAGCAAAGTGGATTTAAAGCTTTTGCAAATATTACCTATTAACGATACTATAGCTAATCACTCTTGGAAAGATTCTTATCCCTATGCAGCTATTTCTGCTTTTGCATTACACCCAATGTATATTAATTTAGAATCTGCAACTGAAAAGGAAAATATATCACTTTTAAATGATATAGAAAAAGAAAGAATCTTTTTAAATAAAAAAGATAAAGTTGATTATGAAAAAGTAGTTGATTATAAATTATCATATCTAAAAAAAATATTTACACTACAATCACAAAAAACTTTTGAAACTGAATCTTATAAAACTTTTTATAACGATAATAAACATTGGTTAGTTGCTTATGGAGTTTTCTCCTATTTAAGAGATTTAAACCATACTTCTAACTTTAATCATTGGCCAAAATATAAAAGCTTTTTTCAAAAAGAAGTTGATGTTTTATTAAAAGATACAACAGCAGCAAAAGAAATTTCATTTTACTTTTTTGTACAATATCATTTACATCTACAATTAAAAGATGCTACACAATATGCCCATTCAAAGGGTGTTGTTGTTAAAGGAGATATCCCTATTGGTATTTACAGATATGGTGTTGATGCTTGGCAGCAACCAGAATTATTTCATTTAGATGTACAAGCTGGGGCACCTCCAGATGATTTTGCAAATAAAGGGCAAAATTGGGGTTTCCCTACTTATAATTGGGATAAAATGAAAGCCGATGATTTTGCTTGGTGGAAACAACGCTTTGAACAAATGAGTTGCTATTTTGATACTTTTAGAATAGATCATATTTTAGGTTTCTTTAGAATTTGGAGCATTCCAACACATGCTGTAGAAGGTATAATGGGATATTTTGTTCCTGCAATTCCAGTACATATTAATGAAATTTATAGTAAAAAAATTGATTTTAATTTTACTCGTTATACCAACCCTTATATTACTGAAACTGTATTGTGGGAACAGTTTGGTTATGATAATCAAAAAGTGAAAGATTCGTTTTTAGAACTTGGCAGTTCTGGTAATTTTAATTTAAAAGCATCCTTCAATACTCAACAAAAAGTTAGTGATTATTTTGAAGAATTAGAAAATAATGATCTTAACAACAAATTTAAAATTGGTTTATACAATTTAATAAGTAATGTAATATTATTTGAAGTTGAAGGCTCAAATGGTAATGAGTTTCATTTCAGATTTGCAGTTGAAAAAACAAGCTCCTTTAATTATTTAGATTTTCATTCTCAACAACAATTAAGAGAGTTGTATGTTGATTATTTTTATAGACGACAAGATAATCTTTGGAAACTAGAAGCACTTCAAAAACTTCCTGCATTAAGAAGAGTAACGAACATGTTGATTTGTGGTGAAGATTTAGGATTAGTGCCTAATTGTGTTCCCGAAATCATGCAACAACTGGGCTTATTAAGTTTAGAAATTCAGCGTATGCCAAAAGGCGATCAAGGTGAATTTTTCCATCCTGCTAATGCTCCTTATTTAAGTGTTGTTACACCAAGTACACACGATATGAGTACCATTCGTGGTTGGTGGGAAGAAGATAGAGAAAAAACACAACGTTTTTATAATTTACAATTAGGCCAATGGGGAAATGCTCCAACATTTTGTGAAGGATGGATTAATAAATCAATTATTGATCAACATTTACATTCACCAGCTATGTGGTCTATTTTTCAATTGCAGGATATTTTAGGCATAGATGATATAATTAGAGTAGAAAATCCAAACGAGGAAAGAATAAATGTTCCTGCAAATCCTAATCATTATTGGCAATATCGAATGCATTTAAAGTTAGAAGATTTAATTGAAGCTATAGAATTCAATAAAAACTTCAAAGAATCAATAGAACTAAGTGGTAGATAGTTTTATATGTGAAGATTTTTCTAAAATTACTTTATTAACCTTTGTTTAAGTAATGCTATTTCTATATTTGAGGTTCAAAATTTTTGAATGAAGCATCTCAACACTATTATTCTTATAGTTCTTTCCATTTCAGTTGGCATTCTATTTTATTTATTTTTAAAAGCCAATAGCCATACTTGCAAAGCTGCAAAAGCAAATCAAAATGGTAAAGGATGTACAATTGCTTATTTCGAAATGGATTCAATACAAAATAATTTCGAATACTATAAAGAGGTTATTAAAGAGTTATCTTTAAAAGAACAAAATGTAAGAAACAATTTGGCTGTAATAAAAAACTCGAATATTACTAAACTTAAGGAATATCAAGGCAAGGGTAATAGTATGAGTACTGAACAAATGAATGAAGCAAGACAAGATTTAGAAAGAAGAGATAATGAGTATCAACTTAGAGAACAAACTGAAGCCAATAAACTTTCAAGTGAAACAAGAGACAGATTATTAGAAGTAAAAAAGAAAATTGAAGACTATTTAAAAGAGTATAATAATAATAGAACTTACTCTTTCATCTTATCTAACTCATCTGATTTAATTTATTATAAAGATTCAACTTTTAATATAACAGCAGATTTAATTAAAGGCTTAAACAATACCTATAAAACAAAGAAAAAATAACAACTATTTAAAACCTTTATCTTCGAGGCTGCACTTAAAAAGTGCAGCTTTTTTATTAAATAAATTTATCAAATGACTAACTCTAATACTTTTAAACCATCACTAAGTTTATTCGATGCAACTATGATTGTTGCTGGTAGTATGATTGGCTCAGGCATTTTTATTGTAAGTGCAGATATCACCAGAAACGTTGGAAGTGCTGGTTGGTTAATTTTAGTTTGGGTAATTACAGGTTTTATGACCTTGGTAGCAGCTTTAAGTTATGGAGAACTGAGTGGTATGTTTCCAAAAGCTGGTGGTCAGTATGTTTATTTAAAAGAAGCCTATAATCCATTAGTTGGATTTTTATATGGTTGGAGTTTTTTTACAGTTATTCAAACTGCTACCATCGCTGCAGTGGGTGTTGCATTCTCAAAATTTTTAGCTTATTTAGTTCCAGAATTAGGCAATGGATATTTTCTGTTCAGTATTTCTAGTTTAAAAATTTATTCTGGTCAATTAGTTGCAATAGCCATAATTACCTTCTTAACTTTTGTAAATACCAGAGGTGTAAAAGAAGCCAAATGGATTCAAACATTGTTTACATCAGCGAAACTTTTAGCTTTATTTGGACTTATCATTTGTGGATTTTTTTTAGTGAAAGAAAGTTTTTGGAGCGAAAACATGAAAACCGGATTATCTGCAATGCAAAATCATGGTATTAAAAATGCTGCAGGTATTTTAGAACCCTCTCAATGGCTTGGCATTGGTGGTAGTGCTTTAGCAGGAGCCATTGCAGCTGCAATGGTTGGCAGTATTTTTAGTAGTGATGCTTGGAATAATGTAACTTTTATTGCTGCAGAAATGAAAAATCCAAAACGAAATTTGGGTTTAAGTTTATTCTTAGGAACATTAATTGTAACCATAATTTATGTATCAGCTAATTTGATGTATTTAAATGTAATGCCTTTACAAGAGTTGGCATTCCCAACTGATGATAGAGTTGCAGTTGCTGCAGCAAATAAAATTTTTCCCGCATTTGGTACCATCTTCATTGCAATTTGTATAATGGTTTCAACTTTTGGTTGTAATAATGGTTTAATTTTAGCTGGTGCAAGAGTATATTATACTATGGCAAAAGATGGCTTGTTTTTTAAACAAGTTGGCCAGCTCAATAAATTTTCAGTACCACAAGTTGCATTATGGATACAATGTATAGCTGCCAGTTTATGGTGCTTAAGTGGAAAATATGGCGATTTACTTGATATGATTTCGTTTGTTGTTGTAATGTTTTACATCTTAACCATTATAGGAATATTTATTTTAAGAAAAACACAACCTAATACAGAAAGACCATACAAAGCCTTTGGTTATCCCATTTTACCAATAATGTATATTGTAATGGGGTTAGCTTTTTGTATTTTACTCATTATTTATAAACCGAATTATACTTGGCCAGGTTTAATTATTACCTTGCTTGGAATTCCAGTTTATTATATACTAGTTAATAGAAACAAAGTAACAAATTCTACTTCATAATTTATCTAACATTACTTTTGATGCATATTTATTCTTTTGAATGATGATTCAACAACTATTCAGTGAATTTGAAAAAATTCGAATTGCAGTAATTGGAGATGTGATGTTAGACACATATTGGTGGGGAAATGTTTCTAGAATTTCTCCAGAAGCACCTGTTCCAATTGTTGCTTTACAAAAAAATGAATTTAGATTAGGAGGTGCAGCAAATGTTGCTTTAAACCTTGTTGCCCTTCATGCACAAACAACATTAATTTCTGTTATTGGAAATGATGAAGAAGGGAAAAAATTACTTGACTTATTAAAGAAACAAAAAATAAATTCGCATTACCTTATAAGTAATGATGAAAGAATTACTACTAACAAAACACGTATTATTAGTCGTAATCAACAGATGATGCGTTTAGATGCTGAAGTGTCAACAGATATTGATGAAAAAATAGAGAATCAACTTTTATCAAATATTAAAAAATATTTAGATGCTGAAAATCCTCATGTAATTATCTTTCAAGATTATAACAAAGGTGTTCTTACTAAAAAAATAATAGAACAAACAATTGTATGGTGCAAAGAAAAAAATATTATTACTACTGTAGATCCTAAAAGAAAAAATTTCTTTACATACAAAAATGTTGATATTTTTAAACCTAATATAATTGAAGTAAAAGAAGGGTTGAATATGTTGTTTGAAGATGTGAATTTAGAATTGTTACAAGTTGTACATTTTCAACTTAATCAAAAATTAAATAATACTATTTCTTTTATTACTTTATCTGAAAAGGGTGTTTTTTATCAAGACAAAAAGAATTCAAATATTATTCCCACTCACGTTCGAAATATTGCAGATGTAAGTGGAGCAGGTGATAC
>JAYVBS010000118.1:0-3433 GCA_043750315.1 Chitinophagaceae bacterium | reverse complement strand
AAATGATAAAAGACCACAGAACTAATTTTGAAGTAGGAAATGTACAACCCGTTTTAGATGGTGAGTTAGATGGATTTATTAAAGCATATTTAATGAGTATGAAGGAGAATGATTAATAAACTACAAACAACAAAATCAAATATTAAAAATTAATCATTAAACGTTAAACGTTATTTCTTCTTCTTCGTCTTGGCTGCAATAAGGTTTGATAGCACCAACTCATAATCTAATTGACGTTTATCCAAATTAGCAGCAACAACAAGAATGGTAATTTTATCTCCCATTTTAAAAGTTCGTCCACTTCGTTTTCCAACTAAACAATAATCGCTTTCCACTAATCTAAAATCATCATAATCACTTAAACTCATAATACTAATTAAGCCTTCGCATTTATGTTCTAAAGTTTCTGCCCAAAAGCCAAATGCAGCAACTCCGCTAATTACAGCATCGAAAGTTTGTCCAACTTTCTCTTTCATAAACTCAACTTGTTTGTATTTATTTCCTGCTCGTTCACTATCCATTGCAGCACGTTCCATTACACTACAGTGCTTGCATTTTTCTTCCATTTTTTTATCTGGCTTGATATTTTTTTCTAATGCACTTTCTAAAACTCGATGAACTAAAATATCTGGATAACGACGAATGGGTGAAGTAAAATGACAGTAATGTTCAAACCCTAAACCATAATGACCAATATTTTCTGCAGTATAAACTGCTTTAGCCATAGTTCTGATTCCTAAAGTTTCTAAAATTTGTTGTTCTGGTTTTCCTCTTGCATCATCTAACAACTGATTAAAGCTTTCTGCAATTTTTTGAGGTGATGAAATATCGAAAGTATGCCCATACTTTTTAGCAAAAATCATAAATGGTGCTAGTTTTTTTTCATCAGGAGTATCATGCACTCGATAAGGAAATGGAACAGCTTCGTTATGAATTTTTATTTTAGCAATAAACTCAGCAACGGCTTTATTTGCTAATAACATCAACTCTTCTATCAGTTGATGAGACTCTTTACTTTCTTTTATTTGAATACTAATTGGTTTCCCTTTTTCATCCAATTTAAATCGAACTTCTTTTGAGGAAAAATTAATAGCTCCCGTAGCAATTCTTTTTTTACGAAGTGTTTGAGAAATTTTATTTAACAACAATACTTCATCTTTATACAACCCTTTTTTAGTTTCAATAATTTCCTGAACATCTTCGTAAGAAAATCGATGGTCAGAATGAATGAATGTTTTTGATATTGTTGTCTTTTTTATTTCTGCTTTATCCGTTATTTCAAAAATTGCAGAAAAAGTATATTTATCTTCATTCGGACGAAGTGAACACAATTCATTACTAATTTTTTCTGGCAACATGGGGTTCACTCTATCAGGCAAATAAACAGATGTTGCACGTTTATAAGCTTCTTCATCAAGTGCTGTATTAGGCAAAACAAAATGACTCACATCGGCAATGTGAACACCAATTTCATATAATCCTTTACTAATTTCTTTTAATGAAATGGCATCATCAAAATCTTTTGCATCAACAGGGTCAATGGTAAAAGTTAAAGTGTTTCTAAAATCAATTCTTTTTTTAATTTCTTCTTTAGTAATAACATCAGAAAGTCGTAAAGCTTCTTCCATCACATCTTCAGGAAAGCTAAGAGGGAAGCCAGCTTCAGCCAAAATTTCTTTCATAGCTGCATCATTTTCATCTTCTTCTCTCATTAAACTTACCACTTCTGCCAATGGTTTTTTATCTGCTTTTTCCCACTTTAATAATCTTGCCACAACTTTTTGTTTGTGAGTTGCACCATTTAATTTATCAAGTGGAATATAAAAATCTGGAACTGGTTTATTGGTTGATGGAACAAAAAAAGCAAAGTTGGTACTGAGCTGTATATGACCAATAAACTCTGTTTGTTTTCGAGTAATAACATCAGTAATTTTTCCTTCTTTTCGTCCAGAATTTTGATTCTCTTTAGTAATTTTTACTCTTACAGTATCGCCATGTAAAGCAGTTTTAAAATCACCTGGTCTAACAATAACATCTCCTTTATTATTAGGCACTACAACGTAACCCAACCCACTTCTGGTAATTTCCAGAACACCTTTCACCAACGAATTTGAAGTGGCTGATGATGATTTATGTTTATCTCTTTTTTTAGATTTCGACATGATTTTGTTTGTTGTAATGATTAATGATATAGGATTTTACAGCTCTGTTAAAGTCATTACTTTCTTCAAATAAAAACTGATGCTGAATTGGCAAAACATAAATAGGAAACTGTTCTAATTCTTTTGCAAATTTTAAAAATCGAACAGCATCTTTTTCAGTAGTGATGATGATTTTATTGGCTTCATCAATATCGCTAAATTTAGCTTTAATATTATTTAAATCATCAATATTAAAAATATGGTGATCATTAAAATTCATTTGATAATACGTTTTAGAATTTATCAATAAATAATCTTTCAAGGGCTTTGGATTAGCAATTCCACAAACTAAAAGCACTTCAATATCTTCAGAAATATCAATTGCTTTTTTTCTATTAAAAAGATGATAAGGCTGAGCATAAGCAATGGTTGTAAAATACACTTGCTGCCCTGGCCAAGGATGTATTTCGTATAAAAGCTCTGTTTTTCTTTTTTCACTTAAATCTGCAGGACATTTAGTAACTACAATTATTTGAGCTCTTTTATAAGCACTTTGTTCGTCTCTTAAATCACCAGTTGGCAAAAAGAAATCTTTGGTAAATCTGTTTTGATATTCAGTAAGAATAATGTTAAACCCAGCTTTTATTTCTCTATGCTGAAAAGCATCATCTAAAATAATAGCTTGCAAATTTGGTTTGTCTTGCAGTAAATGTGGAATTGCCACAATTCTTTCTTCACCAACGGCAACAGCAACATCTGGAAATTTTAAATGAAATTGCATAGGCTCATCACCAATTTCTAAAGCTGTGGTCTTATTGCTGGCCAAAACATAACCTTTTGTTTTACGCTTATATCCTCTACTTAATGTTGCAATAGCATATTCATCTTTCAATAATCTGACCAAATACTCAACCATTGGACTTTTTCCTGTACCCCCAACTGCCAAATTTCCTACACAAATTAATGGAAAATTAAAACTTACACTTTTAAGTGCATTGGTATCGTATAAATAGTTTCTTACAGAAATAATAAATCCATAAATAATGGCAAAAGGCAATAACAGAATTCTGAAAGATTTAAGAAAAAGGTCGTTAAAATTCATAAATATTATCGGGTGTAATGCAATAAGTTAAAGGTACATCAAAACTATTAGTGTCTTCAATTTTATCTATTGGTTCAAAATAAGAGAATCCTATTTTAATAATATTAGGATTACAAGCAGACAAGAATTTATCGTAAAACCCTTTACCATAGCCCACTCTAAAACCATTATTAGTTTGTGATAAAAATGG
>JAYVBS010000117.1:0-3440 GCA_043750315.1 Chitinophagaceae bacterium | reverse complement strand
GTAATTCCTGTAAGTAATCCTCCTGCAATTAGTATTACAGTTGTCATCACAATCAAATCTCCATTGTACTTTAAAAACTCTAATCTTTTTTGAAAATTTGATAATTTATTTCCTGTAAATGTAATACCAACCATTGCCCATAAAAAGAAGGGTAAATGAATACAAGCTAATATTAAAGTATCACTCTTAGTATTATTGGGTAATAAATTAATATAAAAAACTGAACAAATAAAAATCAATGAAAGTATCACGCAACTTCTGTTTGAAATATTATTTTTCCAACCAAAATAGGCTGCAAGAGCTGGAAATGCAATGAATGATAAATTTCTTGGAAAAAATATTTCTGGTTTTATTGAAGTGTAATCAGGAAATTTTACTATTAATGCTGCTATTATTGAAGCAATAAATATGAATAAAAGTTCTTTTTTATTTCCCAAAGAGACTTCCTCATTTTCATAGTGCAATCTTTCATTCCAAATTTGTGCAACTGTAAATTGATTTATATTCTCATAAATGTTTTCAAATGCTTTTTTAAAAACAGTTTTATTTTGTTGATACAACATCTCTAATTCTTTAGGTTGTTGCAAGTTGTCTGCAATTTTATCTTGCATAATAATAATTGTATTATTTTCTGCTGTATTAATTGATGTTGACATTTTATTTATTTTAGTGGTTTATAGAAGATTTATTTGTTACTATTTATTATTTTTTCGAGTGCATTTAAATGTTCATGGAAGGCTTTCTTTCCAACTTTTGAAGCAGCATAAGAAGTGTTTGATTTTTTGCCAACAAACTGTTTTTTAATATTAATATAGTTCTGTTTTTCTAGTGCAATAATATGACTGGCTAAGTTGCCATCTGTGATTTGTAATTGTTCTTTTATAGTTCCAAAGTCAGCAAATTCATTTACCATTAGTATAGACATAATGCCTAGTCGAACCCTACTTTCAAAAGCTTTATTTAAATCTTCTATATTATTTTTCACTTATCGAATTTTAAATACATAACTATTCCATAAATAATATGTAACACACCAAAACCCAATGCCCAAAAAACTAATCCATAATCAATAAAATATGCAGAGGTTAACCCTATAAGAATTTGCCCTATACCTAAATATATTACATAATTTAAAGTGTATTTACTTGCATTTAATAATGCAAGACCATAAAATAATAAAGTGGCTGGTGCAATGAGAGAAAGTAAACCATGATAAAGTAAAATCAGGCAATACACTGCTCCAACAAATAAAGGAATTAGAATATTTATTAATAATCGTTTTGCTGTTGCATCCCAAATAGGTTGACTTTGTTGCTTTGCTTTTTTAAAAGTCATTAAAAAAGAAACTAATAGAGAACTTAATAAAACAAGACCAATATCAATCAACAAAAAATTACAAAAATCCGAATTCAATTCTCCTTTTGAAGTTTTTGCAAGTTTATAAAAACCATTGTCAGTAAAGGCTATGTTAAAGTGCCAGTAAGCTGTTGCAACACCTATTAAGGCTGCTATACCTGCAAAAATTCCTGGAAATCCACTGAGAGTTAGAAATTTTGAGGAGCGTTCCATTATAGAACGTATCTGTTTGATATCTTCTAAATGATCTTGTTGTGTATCCATTTTAAAATGTTTAAAAGTACTTTGAAATACAAAGTAAAATAAAAATTCACAAATAATCAAAATTGTTTTTTTAGTTAGTAATTTTCTAATTTATCAAACACTACTTTTGTTTAAAATTTAGTAGAATGAAATATCAATTAATAATTTGTTTAAGTTTTTTTATCACTGTATCAGTTTTTAGTCAAGATAAAAATGTAGTTAAAGTAAAAAATAATCTTGTAACTTCTTCAACTTCTAATAAACCTAAATTGGTTGTTGGAATTGTGATAGATCAAATGCGTTGGGATTATCTTTTTCGTTTTCAACCTTTATTCTCTTCTAAAGGTGGGTTTAAAAGAATGATGAATGAAGGATTTAATTGTAACAACACATTGATTCCATATACACCAACTGTTACTGCTTGTGGGCATACTTGTGTTTATACAGGTTCGGTGCCAAATATTCATGGTATTACAGGAAATAATTGGTGGGATAGGCAAGCAAATAGAGAAATGTATTGTACAGAGAATAAGGCTTATTCTGCAGTAGGAAATGCTAAAGGTGATGCTGGAAAAATGAGTCCAAAAAACATGTTGGTGACCACAATAGGAGATGAGTTAAGGTTAGCAACAAATTTTAAAAGCAGAGTAATTGGTATTGCATTTAAGGATAGAGGTGCTATTTTACCAGCTGGCCATAGTGCAAATGCAGCATATTGGTACGATAGAGGTACAGGTGAATTTATTACAAGCAATTATTACATGAACAGTTTGCCAATGTGGGTGAATGAATTTAACAAAAGAAAAATTGTTGATTCATTTTACACCTTAGGTTGGCAAGCTAAATTGAACAAAGAAACCTATCTGCAATATTGTACTGATGATGTAAAAGAATATGAGGTCAAAGCTTTTGGTAAAGATGCATTAGGATTTCCTTACAACAATTTAGCTCAGTTCATTAATAAAGATTATAACAAAATCATCAGTACTCCTTATGGAGATAAAATAATTGTTGAACTGGCAAAATTAACTTTGTTGAATGAAAAATTAGGCAAAACTAATTCAACAGATATGCTTACTGTAAGCTTTTCTACCCCAGATTATATTGGTCATTATTTTGGTCCAAATAGCTGGGAATTATTGGATGCTTATATTAAATTAGATGAAGAGTTAGGAAAGTTTTTTGATTTCTTAGATGAACAATATGGTAAAGGAAATTATTTATCTTTTTTAACTGCAGATCATGCTGTGGCTCATATCCCAGCATTTATGGAAGAACATAATTTACCTGGTGGAGTTTTTGATGATAAGGGTGCAGAAAAAGAAATGAATACACAATTAATGAATCAATTTGGCGCAAGTCATTTAATAGTTTCATCGTCTAATTTTCAAATCTCTTTAAACCATAAAAAAATTGATTCTTTAAAACTAGATGAAGAAAAAATTATAGATTGGGTTATTGAATATTTAAAATCAAGAGATGAAATTGTAAATGCTTTTGAGTTAGATGATTTGATGGAACAGCCAATGAATAAAACTGTAAAAGAAATGTTAGTGAATGGATATTATCCTGGTAGAAGTGGAGATATTCAATACATTTTAAAGCCAGGGTTTATTGATGGAATGAAAACTGGCACAACACATGGTTTATGGAATCCATACGATTCACATATTCCATTATTATGGTATGGTTGGGGAATAAAAAAAGGAAGTACACATAGAGAAACATATATGACAGATATTGCTGCTACAGTTGCTGCTTTATTAAAAATACAAATGCCTAGTGGTTGTATTGGAAAAGTGATTACTGAGGTAATGCAATAAAAATAATTATTTTCTTTT
>JAYVBS010000116.1:0-3441 GCA_043750315.1 Chitinophagaceae bacterium | reverse complement strand
CCTAAAAAAAATATTTTTAAAGATTTAAGAGATAGTACAAGCTATGCATTAGGTGTAAATATTGGCCAAAATTTAAAAGCTCAAAACCTTGATGGTATTGATGCATTAGTATTGTATAAAGGGCTTAGCGATGTGTTATTGAAAAAGACTTTGTTGTTAAACGAAGCTGATGCAAGCAAATGTGTAAACCTCTATGTACAAATAATGAATAGTTATAAAGCATCTGCAGTTAAAAAGGCAGGCCAAAAATTCTTGGCTGAGAATGCTAAAAAATCTGGAGTAATTAGCATGCCTGGAGGGTGGCAATATCAGGTATTAAAGAAAAGTGAAAGTACAGAACACCCAAAAGCTACGGATAGAGTTAAATGTCATTATCATGGAACTTTAATCGATGGAACAGTGTTTGACAGTTCTGTTGATAGAGGCGAACCAACGTCTTTTAGCTTGACTGAAGTAATTCGTGGTTGGACAATTGCAGTGTCTATGATGACTATTGGCAGCAAATGGAGAATATTTTTACCAAGTGATTTAGCTTTTGGAGATAATGCATCTGGCGAAAAAATTCCTGGAGGTTCAACATTAATTTTCGAAATAGAATTATTAGCAATAGAAAAATAAATTTAAAAAAATCTGTTTATAGTTTTCTGTTATTAAACATTAAACATTAAACATTAAACATTATTCAATGAAGTGTACAGATATCGTAATGCAGAATGAAAAAGAAACTCGTGGGGGTTTTGGCGATGGTGTTTTTGAAGCTGCAAAAAAGAACTCAGAAATTTTTGTATTAACTGCCGATTTAGCTGGCTCAATGAAGATTGGAGATTTTATTAAAACGTATCCTGAAAGATTTATTCAATGTGGTATTGCAGAAGCCAACATGATTGGCATTGCAGCAGGGTTAACTATTGGAGGTAAAATTCCTTACACAACAACTTTCGCAAATTTTAGTACAGGTAGAGTGTATGATCAAATTCGTCAAAGCGTTGCATACAGTAACAAGAATGTAAAAATTTGTGCATCTCATGCAGGACTTACTTTGGGTGAAGATGGAGCAACTCACCAGATTCTTGAAGATATTGGAATGATGAAAATGTTACCAGGAATGACTGTGATTGTTCCTGCAGATTATAATCAAACTAAAATTGCAACTCAAGCTATAGCAAATTATGAAGGTCCTGTTTATTTACGTTTTGGCCGACCAAAATGGCCCAACTTTACTAAAGAAGATGGAAGCGATTTTGTAATTGGTAAAGCACAACAATTAAGTGAGGGAACAGATGTAAGCATTTTTGCTTGTGGTCATATGGTTTGGAAAGCAATTGAAGCAGGAAAAATTTTAGAAGAAAAAGGATTTAGTGTTGATGTAATTAACATACACACCATAAAACCATTGGATAAAGAAGCTGTTTTAAAAAGTATTACTAAAACCAAATGTGCAGTTACTGTTGAAGAGCATAATATTATTGGTGGTTTAGGGGATAGCATTGCACAAGTTGCAGCAAAACATTTACCAATACCAATTGAATATATTGGTACTAAAGATACTTTTGGAGAAAGTGGCAAACCAAATGAACTATTGGTAAAATATGGGTTAGATACACCTTTCATAGTTGCTGCAGCTGAAAAAGTAATAGCAAGGAAGGTGTAAAAACTAAAATATTAAATTCTAAAGACATAAAATGTTACAGAAATTTAATCAATGGAGATTGGGATTATCCACACTAAAAAAATTATTGGTTTCTTTTATATTTAATTGGCTTTGGTTTTTTGTTTGGGTAATTATAATAAAGTTGCTTTTTAATGAGGAGAGATCATTAAAATATTATTTATTTTTTATTACCTTATTAACATTAGTAATGGCAATTATATATAATTGGAAAAATGTAAAAGCAATTTTCAAAAAACCAGAAAACTAATTTTTTTCATAACCTCATCTTCCCTTTACATTTGCAGCAATTGGTTTTTTTACTTCAAGTAAAAAATTAAAAGGGAATTTCGTTAAAATCGGAAACTATCCCCGTAGCTGTAAAGCAGCCTTGCAAAAGGCAACTTCAATTAAACCACTGTTAACACGGGAAGGTGAAGTGAATGCTAAGTCAGAAGACCTGCCAATTACAATCATTCATGGCTTTCGGGTGAAAAGCAAGCAATGTAAAAGGCTCTAGTGGTCGTTTATATTTCTACTTTTGGTTTTCTCGAAAGCTCATTGTTTAACCATAAAAAAAACAAACAACAATGAGCAAAAAAATTTTAACGCTTATTGCAATTAGTGCTACTATTAATGCACTTGCACAAAAAGACACATTAAGTTCGACGAAACTTGATGAAGTAGTTGTAACAGCAACAAAATTTCCTATTAAAACTTCTGCAACAGGTAAAGTAATTACAGTAATTACTCAACAGCAGTTGGAACAAAATGGCGGAAAAGATTTAGCTCAAATACTTACAGAACAAGCTGGAGTATTTATTAGTGGAGCTAACAGTAATTTAGGAAAAGATAAAAGTATTTATTTAAGAGGTGCAAGTACACAACATACCTTAATTACAATTGATGGTGTGCCTTTGTACGACCCAAGTGGAATTGGAAATAATTTTGATATTCGAAATGTTTCAATAAACCTAATTGAAAGGGTAGAGATATTAAAAGGAAGCCAATCCACATTATATGGAAGCGATGCTATTGCAGGTGTTATTAATATTATTACAAAAAAATCTGGTAATTCAGAAAAACCATTGTCAGCAAATGTTTTGGCAAGTTATGGTTCTAACAGCACATTAAATGCAAATGCTGGAATAAATTTTCATCAAAAAAATATCAACTATTATGCAGGATATAGTTATCAAAAAACAGATGGTATAAATGAATCGATTTCTACTAATCCTATTGCAGATAAAGATGGTTATCAACAAACATCTTTTCAAACAGGAATGAATATAAAAGCTTCAAAAAACATTACAATCAATCCATATTTTAGATATACAAATAACAAAGGCGACATAGATCAAGGTGCATTTGTAGATGAGTTAGATTATACCTACGATCAAAAAAGTTTACAAGCTGGTTTTAAAAACGAATTAGTTTTTGGAAAAACCAAATTGAACATTTTATATAACTATAATTCTATTGATAGAGGTTATGTTGATGATTCTACAAAAAGCAGAAATGGATATGATAAATATTCTAAAGGAACTTACAAAGGCATTGAACATTTTATTGATGTATTTGCCAACTTCTCGTTAACTAAAAAAACAACTTTAACAACTGGGCTTGATTATAGAATGAGTAATAGCAATCAAGATTATTTATCAGTAGGTTTTTTTGGTCCATATAAATCAAGCTATAGTAGCGATAGTTTAAAACAAAATCAATTAGCATTATATGCTGCCTTAAACTTCAATAATAACAAGGGGTTTAATATGGAGTTGGGAGCAAGATTT
>JAYVBS010000115.1:0-17276 GCA_043750315.1 Chitinophagaceae bacterium | reverse complement strand
AAAGTATTTAGACCAGGTTATGCTATTGAATATGATTATTTTCCACCAACACAATTAAAATATACCCTAGAAACAAAGAAGGTCTCAAATCTTTTTTTCGCAGGTAAAATTAATGGCACAACAGGTTATGAAGAAGCTGCTTGTCAAGGACTTATGGCTGGAATGAACGCTTATTTAAAAATCACTCAACAAGAGCCATTTGTATTAAAAAGAAACGAAGCTTATATTGGTGTTTTAATAGACGATTTAATAAATAAAGGAACAGATGAGCCGTACAGAATGTTTACTAGCAGGGCCGAATACAGAACCCTTTTACGACAAGATAATGCAGACTTGAGGCTAACTAAAAAAAGCTTCGAAGTAGGCTTGGCAAACCAAGAAAGAGTAGCAAAAGTAATTGAAAAAGAAGAAAATATTAATGATATATTGTTGATTATCAACCAAATAAGTATAGAACCAATTGAAATCAATTCCTATTTTGAAAGTATCAATTCTTCTCCAATTATAGATAAGCAAAAGCTTTCTAAAATTATTTTAAGACCAGGAGTAAGTTTAAAAGCAATTAATAAACATATTCCAAGAATAGGCACAATATTTTCTAGATTTTCAGATTTTGCACTCGAGCAAGTAGAAATTCAAATAAAATATGAAAGATATATTGAAAAAGAACAA
The DNA here is from genome assembly GCA_043750315.1 of Chitinophagaceae bacterium. GTDB lineage: Bacteria > Bacteroidota > Bacteroidia > Chitinophagales > Chitinophagaceae > CAIVPM01. The sequence goes on along the minus strand of JAYVBS010000115.1, from coordinate 16,604 downwards.
GAATTAGTTGAAAGAATGGGGCTACTTGAAAACATGGTAATTCCCGATGTTTTTGATTTTGATAAAGTGCAAGCCATTTCTTCTGAAGCATTACAAAAATTTAAACAAATTAGACCAAGAACATTAGGGCAAGCCTCAAGAATTTCTGGTGTAAACCCAAGCGATGTGCAAATTTTAATGGTTTATATGGGTAGATAATTAAACCACTTGCTCCGAACTTTTAAACCATCGATATCCAAGATACCCCATGATTAGTAAAGGGGTAAACATTAGGTAAATAATTGCAGAATTTAATCCCCTAGCAGGAGCATCACCAAGCTGATTGGCTGTTTTTGTACAAATGGCACATTGTGCAAAAGTATTGATGACGAAAAAAAACATCAAAAGGAATAAAAAAAAGGTTTTCAAAACTGATTTTTTCACATTGCAAAATAACTACTGTTTGCATTAATCATTTGCTAAAATTTATTTTTTGAAAACTACAATCGAGTATTAATTAATTTAGACAGTTTAAGTGGTTGCAAATATCTTCGTTAAGTGAAAGCTGTAATTTTTAAGTCTACCGGAAGTTGGTATATTGCTGAAACCCAAGAGGGTCATAGATTTAATGCTCGAATTAAGGGGGTATTAAAACTAGATGAAATTACAAGCACCAACCCAATTGCAGTAGGCGATGAAGTTGAGATGGAACTTGAAAATGAACTTGAAAAGACTACAACAATTACAAAAATTTATGGAAGAAAAAACTATGTTGCACGAAAATCTCCACATAACAAATGGCAGCAACATATTATAGCTAGTAATGTTGATCAATGTTTATTGTTTGCAACACTCAAAAACCCAAAAACATCCTTGGGTTTTATTGATAGGTTTTTAGTTTCTTGTGAAATGCACCATATTCCAGCAATTATTGTTTTTAATAAATCAGATTTACATGGAAAAAAAGAGATAGATAAACTAATAGAAATAAAAAATATTTATGAGAAGATAGGATATAAAATACTTGAAATAAGTATGTTAAATAAAACAGGCTTGGCAGATTTACAAAATCTACTTAAAACCAAAATCACTTTAATTAGTGGCCACAGCGGCACTGGAAAATCTACTTTTATTAATCATACAATTCCAGAACTTGAAATAAAAACTTTAGAAGTTAGTGATTGGAGTGGAAAAGGAATGCATACAACTACGTTTGCCCAAATGTATAATTTGCCATTTGGAGGCAGAATAATTGACACACCAGGAATTAGAGAGCTGGGCTTAACCAATATTGAAAAAGTTGAATTAAGTGGATATTTTCCTGAAATGAAGTATGTATTACCAAACTGCAAATTCAATAATTGTAAGCACATAAACGAGCCTGGCTGTGCAGTAAAAAAAGCCATTGGTAGTAATTTAATTAGCTTTGATAGATACCAGAGTTATTATAATATTTTGGAAAGTTTAGAAAAATAAATTCATGAAAACACTTTGTTTAGATTTCGGAAATACCAGACAAAAATGTGCCCTTTTTTTAAATGATAACATTGTAGAAACTTTTGTTTTTAGCGAAAAAGTATTAGAGGAACTTCAAAACATTATTCAAATTCACCAACCACAATATTCTATTTTGTCATCTGTTATTCTTCATGATGTTGAAATTAAAAAAATTTTAAGAGCACAAACCAACTTTCATTTATTAAACCATCAAAGCCATTTACCAATAACTACACCAGTTGGCAAGCCTGAAACGATTGGTGCTGATAGATTAGCATTGTGTAGTGCAGCAGCAGATATGTATAATAAAAACCATAAACTAGTAATTGGTTTAGGTAGTTGTATCACGTTTAATTTTGTAAATAAATTTAATGAGTTTTTGGGTGGTTCTATTTCTCCTGGAATGATGATGAGGTTTAAAGCCATGAATGATTACACGGCAATGTTGCCAATTATAAAAGCAGAACATCAATTCCCGTTATTGGGTTACGATACAAAAACAAATTTGTTAAGTGGGGTTTTATATGGGTTATCAAAAGAAATAGATGGCATTGCAGATTTATATATTGAAAAATATAATAATATTAAATTTATTTTAACTGGTGGTGATGCTGAATTTTTCTTTCAGCATTTAAAAAATAACTTTAAATACGAACCCAACTTACTGTTTATAGGTTTGTTGGCTATAAGTAAAAGAAACCGATAAAATTTAACATAGAATGTAAAATTTTATATCGAAGATTGCGTTAGTATAAGTACCAATGAAAATACTACAAAATCTTTTCATCTTATTTGTAATATTCATTACAAACGCATCTTTTAAATATCTTCCAACAAAAGATGATTTTTACATTGTAGTAAGTAAACACAATTATACAATGAGCATTTTTGATGCAGATGATTATTTAATAGTTACCTATCCAGCAACATTTGGCAGTACAGATTTAAGCGATAAAATGTATGAAGGCGACAGAAGAACACCAGAAGGAGTATTTAAAATTGCTGCAAAGAGAGTGCACCCCAAATGGCACAGGTTTATGGCAATAGATTATCCAAATGCAGAAAGCTATAAAAAATTTTATGAAAGAAAAGCAAACGGAGAAATTCCTTCAAATGCATCAATTGGTGGAAGTATTGGAATACATGGAACTTGGCCAGAAGAAGATTTTGCAGTGGAACAAAAACAAAGTTGGACACAAGGCTGTGTAAGCACTACAAACAACTATGTTAATGAGATTTATAGCCAACTTCCTGTTGGTACAAAGGTTATTATTGAGCCTTAATTAATCACACTCCATTCTACAATATTTACTGTATAATTTTTCATATAAAGGAATAATGTGTTGTATATCAAACTTACGAGCTTGTTCATAAGCCTGATTTTTCATTTTAGCTAAAAGCGTTGCATCATTTAAAACAGCTATTGCCTTTTTGCTCATTGTTTTTATATCTCCAACATCTGCCATATACCCTGTTACACCATCAATATTAATTTCTGGCAAGCCCCCAGCATTTGTACTAATAACAATTGCACCAGCTGCCATAGCCTCTAAGGCACTCAATCCAAAGCTTTCATATTCGCTTGTTAGTAAAAAGATATCACTGACATTCATAATATCTTCCATTTGATCTTGTTTTCCAACAAAACGAACATCATCACTTACACCAAGCTGCCTTGCTAAATCTTCTGCTACTGGCCTTTCGGGCCCATCACCAACCATCATTAGTTTAGATGGAATTTGTTTATTAACCTCGGCAAAAACATTAATAACGTCATTAACTCTTTTTACTTTTCTAAAATTACTTGCATGTAACAAAATTTTTTCTCCATTTGGTGCAATCACTCTTTTAAAAGCATCAATTGGTTTTTTTGCAAAACGAGCCACATCAACAAAATTGGTAATTACTTCAATAGGCTTAATAATTGGAAAATTTTTATACGTTTCTTCTTTAAGATTTTCACTTACAGAAGTAATGCTATCGCTTTCATTAATAGAAAAAGTAACAACCGGTTCATAGGTTTTATCTTTTCCTACCAAAGTAATATCTGTTCCATGTAATGTAGTAATTACAGGAATGTTTCTTCCGGTTTTACTTTTTACTATTTGTTTTGCCATGTATGCAGCACTGGCATGTGGAATAGCATAGTGAACATGTAGTAAATCTAAATCGTGATTAATAATAGCATCAACCATTGTGCTTGCTAATGCTAATTCGTAAGGAGGATAATCGAATAATGGATATGTTGGCACCCTTACTTCGTGGTAAAAAATATTTGCACTAAATACATTTAACCTAACAGGTTGTTGATAAGTAATAAAATGTACAGAATGACCTTTGTCTGCAAGTGCCTTGCCTAATTCTGTAGCCAACACACCACTACCTCCAAATGTTGGATAACAAACAATTCCAATTTTCATGAGTTATAATTAATCTAAAAAAAAAGCAAGATAAAGAAAAGTAATTAAAGGGGATTTTATTTTACTTCAACCAAATTGCTAATATTATTGTTTGCACTAATACTTGCTATATATACTTTAGTAAATAAATCTTTTTTAAATTCCTCAACATTAACTTCAGAATCAAAAGAAGTAATTATTTTTTTACAAACAGCCGACTCTTTATCATAGCCAGCAAACAAAACATACCCCTTTATTGGTATAGTATTGATGTTTTTTAAAGTATAAACCATATAAACATTTTCTATTATACTAGGTGGCAAGGGTTTTATATTATCTATCCATGGCATTGGAGGAACAATTGCAGGAGTGTTATAATAATTAAGCTGCAAACTATCTTTCCAACCATTAATATTTTTACTAAAATTACTGCTACTAAAATAAACAGAGCCTTGTATATTGTTTTGCAGCCGAAGGTTAATAATTTCATTGGGCAATTCGTTTAAATCTCTGTAACCCTTTGTGGTGCCTGCTTTGTACAACGCATGACCCACATACATGTGTTTGTTATAAGCATTTTTTGCCCACCAATTTAAAAGAATATCATAATCACAGAGCTCGTGTCCTCGTTCCCAATACAACTGAGGAACACAATAATCCATCCATCCTTTTTTTAGCCACAATAAAATATTGGCATATAAATCATCGTAATTTGTTTGTCCAGCATTTGTATTACTACCAAGTTTATCTTTTTCTATATTTCGCCAAACACCAAAAGGGCTTATTCCAAATTTCACTCTTCGAGGTGCTGCATTAATTGCTTGCCACAATTGTTTAATAATACTATCGCAGTTGCTTCTTCTCCAATCATCTTTACTTAAGCCATTGTTATATTTAATATAATATTTTAAATCTGGAAATACTTTTCCAGGAATTTTATAGGGATAAAAATAATCGTCAACATGAATACCATCAACATCATATCTATTAATAATATCTAAAACAATTTTTATAAAATAATCTCTAACTTCTTGTAGAGCCGGATTAAAATATTTTTTATCACCATAGGTTAAAAACCATTCTTTTTTTTGTTTGGTAATATGATATTTTTCGATTGAAGAGGATTTAATATCAAAAACTGCTCGATAAGGATTTAACCATGCATGAAACTCCATGTTTCTTCTATGTGTTTCAGCAATCATAAAAGCTAAAGGATCATAAAATGGTGTTGGGGGAAGTCCTTGTTTGCCTGTTAAAAACTCGCTCCAAGGCTCATATACAGAAGGAAATAATGCATCAGCTGCAGAACGAACCTGAACAATAAGCACATTCATGCCAATTTTTTGTTGTAAGTCTGCCAATTTTATAAACTCATCTTTTTGTTGTTGAACTGAAAGATTTTTTGAACTTGGCCAATCAATATTATTTACTGTTGCAACCCAAACAGCCCTGAATTCAAATAAAGGATTTTTTGTTTCTTGAGAAAAACTAAGACTTCCACAAAAAAATAATATTACAAGTTGAGCAAGAGTTTTCATTTCTAAGGTAAAAGTAATTTTGCTAATTGATATTTATTATTAAGTTGAAAAATACACAATAAAAATTGATTTAAATAATTCATGTGTATATCTTAAAATATTAATCTAATATCTGCAATTATCTTTTATGAATTAAGTTTGTAAACAATGGAATTAAAATTGATACAAGTAAAAAAGTGGCTGTTATTTTTTATAGTTATTTTATTATGTACAAGTTGTGCCAACATTATTCCACCAAGTGGAGGACCAAGAGACTCATTAGCACCAGTTTTAATTACAGCATTTCCTAAAGACTCTTCTATAAATGTATTTTCAAAAAAAATTACTCTAACTTTTGATGAATTTGTTGAAGTGAAAGACATAACACAAGAAGTTTTAATAAATCCTTTGCAAGAAACTCAACCAACGATAGATTTTAAACTAAAAAACATTTTTGTAAATTTTAAAGACTCTCTTTTGCCAAATACAACATATAGCATCAATTTTGGAAATGCAATTAAAGATGTTAATGAAGGCAATGCCGCAAAAAATAAAACATTCGTTTTTAGCACAGGTAAAAAGATAGACAATTATAACATTCAAGGTTCTGTTATAGTAGCTAATGATGGTGGTGTTGATACTACTCTTGTAGCAATTTTGCATAACAACTTAAACGATTCGGCTGTTTATAAAACAAAGCCCAAATACTTAAGCAAGCTTGATGGTGCGGGAAGGTTTACTTTTAATTATTTGCCAGACACTACTTTTAATTTGTTTGTTATACAGAATAATTTTTCTAAAAAGTATGACGATTCTACAAAACTATTTGGTTTTTTAAATGAAACTATTCGTACAAAAGAAAATACCCCCCCCCCAGTAGTTTATGTTTTTAAAAAATTCTCAGAACCACAGAAAAACGCTGTTGTAGCAAAGTCTGTAGAAGGCAGAGAAAAAAAGAAACTTAGTTTTACGACCAATATTTCGAGCGGAAGATTTGATGTTTTGGATTCAAGCATTGTATTAACAAGCAATACTTTTTTAAACAATATCAACCATCAAACAATACAAATTCTAGACTCAAATTTTCTAGCTCTCAAAAATGTGAGACTTGAGTCTGACACAACCCATACTATAATAAGCATCAATGCCAATTTTAATTTTAGAGCAAAGTATTTTATTGTTATTAAAACAGAAGCATTAACAGATTCATTAAAGTACTCAACAAGCAAAACAGACACGCTAACATTTGTAACATTTAAAGAATCTGATTATGGGAAATTAAAATTCAGAATTAATCAAACAGTTACCAACGAAATGTTATTGATATATAAGAACGATATATTAATGAATGCCTATTCTCTAAAGAAAGAAATTAATCTTAAGCTTTATAAACCTGGAGAATATGACCTAAGAATTTTATACGATGAAAATTTAAATGGCGTTTGGGACACAGGAAATTATAGTTTAAAAAAACAACCAGAAAAAGTGGTTGCATTAAAAAATAAATTAATGGTAAAACCTAATTGGGAAAACGAACTTCAATTAACTTGGTAATTCTAAGAGTTATATTGTTGGTTTACAAAATCCCAATTAATTATGTTCCAAAAATTATTTATATAGTCGGCTCTTTTGTTTTGATATTTTAAATAGTAAGCATGTTCCCAAACATCTAAACACAAAATAGGCTGGCCTTTACAATCGCTAATATCCATTAAAGGATTGTCTTGATTTGGAGTTGAACACACAGCAAGTTTACCACCTTTTTGTTTTATTAACCAAGCCCAACCACTACCAAACCTGCTTTTAGCAGCATCGACAAATTTTGTTTTAAAATTTTCGAAAGATCCAAAATCTTTATTTATTTTTTCAATCAAATGTTTACTAATTAATGTGTTTGTATTAGGAGTTAAACATTGCCAAAACATTTCATGATTATAGTGCCCGCCAGCATTATTTCTCATTTTAGAACTATAAGTAGAAACTTTATTTAATATACTTTCTAAGCTTAGGTTTTTAGTTTTTACTTCGGCAGTAAAAGCTTCATTTAAATTTTTACAATAGCCTGCTGCATGTTTAGTAAAATGAATTTCCATTGTTAATGCATCAATACTATTTTGTAAATCTGTGTAACCATAAGACAAAGGTTTTTGTACAAATAAATTATCTACATTCTTGTTTTGCAAAGAATTAAGATTAGTAAAACTTGAAAAAATGGTTTGGCTTAAACCCAATGCTATTGAGGCTTTTCCGCTGTTTATTAAAAATCCTCTTCGAGTGTTTATATTCTTTTTCATCATTTAACTTGTTGTTTTAAAATTACTGATAAATGTTTTAACGTGTCTGAACAACCTATAATAAAACTCATTATTAAATAATTGAGAATCTCTCATGGCTTTAAAAATTAAAAAGAAAGCCACAGGAACTAACACATAAATCGAAAGCCAAATACCCGTAAATGCACTCATTACATTTTCTTTAGAAAGCTTTTCGCCAAAAGTGTTGAGAAGATAAAAAACAGCAAAAAAGACAATGGCAAAAACTAATGGAGCACCTAAACCACCTTTACGAATTATACTACCTAAAGGAGCACCTATTAAAAACAATACCAAACAAGATATACTATAAGTAAAACGTTTGTGCCATTCAATTTCATGAATTCTTAACGAATCTTTTTTCGACTTATAGTCGTTACTAATCATGTTCATATTTTCTATTGCAACATTATTACTTATAACACTATTTTGATATACTTTAAGTTTTAATGAATCTGGAATTAAAGACTCAAAATTTTTTGCTTTCGCAATAAATTTATTTTCTATTTTGGTAGAGATGGGTGTTTTGTAAGTTGCAAAAACAAATGAAGTGTCTATGTTCTTATCAAATTTTTTCTTTAATTCTTTATTTGAAATAGATAAAGAGTCTATAGTATAATCTATTTGTCGAATGCTTAACATTTTAGGATTTCTTTCTAAACCCTCTTCACTGCTATTGCCCATTTGCAAACTACTTAGGTCTAGTAATTTACTATACTGTTTAAAACCCATTCTTATATAATCTGTATTTAAAGAATTTTGAATACCCTTTTCTTGATACCTACAGCCATTGTATAACACAAACTCTAAAAATTTTTTATCTTTTGTAACTCGCATTACACCACTTTCGGCTGTAATTAAATTATCTTGAACATTGTTATTACCTTCAAAAATCACAACATTTTTAATGGTACTATCATCCTTTTCTTTTTTGCCAATTTTAATTACAAACCCCCTTAGCTTATTATAAAAAACCCCCTCTTTTATATCGAATGATGGTTGTTTTAAAATAATATCATGTTTTAATGTTTCTAGCTTTAATTCAGCAACTGGAATAAAATAATTTAAAAAAACAAATGCAATTAAACTAATACCACAAGCAACAAGTATTAAAGGCCTCATGAAGCGTAGCAAAGAAATTCCAGCAGATTTTATAGCTACAATCTCAAAACTTTCACCCAAATTTCCAAAAGTCATAATACCAGAAAGCAGCATTGATAATGGTAATGCCAAAGGCACCCAATGCACAACAACAAAACCAATTAATTTAAGCAAAACCAAAAAGTTTAAACCCTTGCCCACCATATCATCTAAATACAACCAAAAAAACTGAAGAGTAAAAACAAAAACAGCAATAGAAAAGGTTGCAAAAAAGGGCCCAATAAAGGACTTGATGATTAATATATCTAATTTCTTAAACAAGCTTATTTTTAATTAACGAGTTTTGTAACATGACAAAAGTAACTCTTTCAAATACTGAAAAGAATCTTGTTTTAAATCGCGACATGTTTTTAACAAAAATAGAAGTGATAAATAAAGTATATCTTTTGTTTAAAGAATCACATCAATTTTATAGCGAACAATTAAACCTATTAGATAGTTTACCAAAAGCAATAAAAAACAGCAATGGGAAAATCTCGAGAGGAGAAAATTACTTGCAACTTCCTTGGGTAATGTTAGATGCCCCTAATTATTTTAAAGGAAGTGATGTATTTGCAGTAAGAACATTTTTTTGGTGGGGAAATTTTATCAGCATTAATTTTTTAGTAATGGGATGTTTTGTAGAAGAGGTTAAAAAAGAATTAATAAAAACAAAACAGCGTTATGAAAATTGGAATATATGTATTAACGAAAACCCATGGCAGCATCATTTTAATGATGATAATTTTATACAACTAAATCAATTTACTGCAACAGAAATTAACGATTTAAAATTTATAAAGCTGGCAAAAAAAGTCCCACTTCAAGAGTGGGATAACATCGAATATTTTTTAAATGAAAATTTTCAGGATCTAATTAAATTAATTGCTGAGACTAACTACCGAGCCTATGAAAAAGCTCTTTAATTTGATAATCCCACAATTGGGTAGAGTCTTTAATTTCATTTTTTTCAGCAAAGTCTGTAATAGCTAAAATGGTTTGATTAGAAATTTCTGTTTTAGTAATTCTAAATTCAAAGTATTCGTCTTTATTACCATCAAGCCATTGATATTTGATGAAATGTTCTTCCTCTTCATCTAAAACTTTTGCTTTTTCTGGAGCTCCGCCGCCCCAAGTAAAGTTTATTACACCCTCCCATTCATCTACCTTATCTGCAAACCATTCTTGTAAGCCAACTGGGGAACTTAAAAACCCCCACAATATTGCTGGAGAACAACGTACAGGAAATTCTATTGTATATAATTGTTTTTTACTCATACTTCTTCACTTTTCCTTATTTTGTAATGCTGCAATAATAGCTAATAATATATAATAGCCAAATGTTTTTTGTTAAATAAAGATTATCGTTTAATGAAAAAAACAGGAACAAATCACAGTAAAACTTAATTAATAAATCTGCCAACGCCTAATAGGAACTGTAATGTTTGGAATTGAGTTGAGTTGATTGATATCTACGAGACCAATCTTCTTTGCAAAACTATATATAAAAATATTTTTGGTGTTATAAGAACCTAATTCGAAATATTGTGTTTCTTCTTTAACGGTAATAATGCTATCTATATTATTAGATCCAATTGTGGCAGTTATGTCTTTGGCTGTAAGAGTAAATTTATATTTTACGTTTGCAGGATTTCCTGATAAAGTACCCAATACTACTGGGCTTTCCCAACTTGTACCAACACTTGCATAGTCTTTTAAGAAAACAAATTCTGCTTTAGGCCCACTACCTATTGGATAATTCCTATAGTAGTTTCCTGTTCCATCTTTTCTATAATACAAAGTATCACGAGCATTTAATGTAGGAACAAATAAATTAAATTGTCGATACGCATTTCCGTCAATGGTTTTATTGGTTGATAACACATTTAAAATAACAGTATCACTAATTGCCGAGTTGTAATAGGTCCAATTGCTTAATGTTGATGTTGGAAAATAATCGTTATTGGCATTCTGAACAATTATACCACCATTGTAAACCACTTTAAAATTACAAGTGCTATTACCAAATCTAAGCTTAAAATCAGCATTTACTGCTAAAAAAGGACTACCAAAGCCACTAATGGCAATGTTCTTTAAACCTGCAGAAAAAGCATGTCCTTCTGTGTAAAACCAAATGCCATTTATAGTATCTGAATAAATTTTATAATATCCAGTTGTACTAAAAGTAACGCTGGCTAAAATATAGTTAGATGAATTTAATGTTGTTGTCTCTTTGTAAATTCCAGCTACAAAAATATTTTTACAATTGCCAGCAGAATCTTGTAAAGTTCCAATTGCAGTATTATTTGCGTTACCTGTTCCCTCAACACTATATTCTTTTTCGCAAGAAATTAATAGCAGAACAGTTAAGGAATATAAGAATAATTTTTTCATTAAATTAAAAAAGTAAAAATACTTGTAATTAGAAAAACGAATTGTTAAAGGTATTTGTTGTTTAAAGGGAGAAAACTTATTTTTTCAATATGATTAATTCTACCCTTCTGTTTCGTGTTCTTTCGGCTTCTGTTCTTTCGAGTGTAATAGGAAACTGGTGCCCATAACCATTATGCAGCATTCTTTTTTTATCGATGCCATGTTCAACTAAATAATCATAAACGGCCTTTGCTCTTACTACAGACAGGTTTCTTTTTCCTGTTGAATTGTCAACACCATCTGCATCACTAGTACAACAAACATGCCCTTGAATTTCTACTTCAATATTTGGATATTGTTTCAAGGTCGCAACTAGCTCCTCTAAATATGGATATGATATTTGTAAAAAAACAGGTAAGCCACCATAAAAGAAAATATTGGGCAACTCTATATGATCACCAATTTTCAATGAAGAATCTTTGATTTTATGTGAAAGTTTTACAATTTCAGGAAATTTTTTAATTTCAATTGGGGGATCAAAAACTGAAGGAGGTTTTACTTTTTTAGAATGATTACTTTTTTCGTAGTAAGTAATAATTTCTACTCTTCTGTTATACGACCTAGCCTCTTCATCAAAATCAGGAGTAATTAATTTTTCTTTTCCATATCCTTCTAAAGGAGAAATAATATTAAGTGGAATTTTAAGAGAAATTAAGAACACAGCTAGGGAATTTGCTCTTCTTATCGATAAATCATAATTAAAACCATTGGTTCCAATTTGATCTGTATGACCCACAATTACTATGTTGGTCATTTTATAATTTACATAATCGAATGAGTTAAAATAATCGGCTAATTTTTGTTGACTTTCTGTTGTTAATTTATCATCATTAAAATTAAAATAAACAATATAACTCGTAGAGTCTGATGCAATAGCAAAACAATGAATACAATAAAATAATATTGAAATGATAACTCTCACGTTAATTATAAAACGTGAAAGAAGAGAACTTATTATAGAACCTTTTCCATAACATAATGTGGTATTGTAACTTCATCAAATTCATCCCCACAAATTTTATATCCTATTTTTTCGTAAAACCCAACAGACGATTTTCTTGCATGCATTAATAATTTCTTTTTACCCATGTCTCTAGAAATATTTTCTGCAAAACTCATTAAAACTCTACCAACGCCTTTGCCTTGTAATCCATTAGATACAGCCATTTGTCGCAACCTAAAAGCATCGCTTCCAACAGAGGTTAATAAACAACAACCCTCAAGTTTTTCTTCATCAAAACAACCTATTAAAACATCTTCTTTTTCTTTTTCCAATTCCTCTGAAGTAAAATCTAATCCAAGAGGTTTACGTAAGACATTAAATCTTAAATCAACCATTTGCTGATATGCTTCAGTACCGTGGTCAATAATTTTTAAAGCCATAAACTAGTTGTTGTGGCCAACAAGATACATAAGATTTTGAAAAAATTAAAATTTTCCTTTATTTTTGAAGAGTTGAGGATTTAATTTTGAAGAGATAATAACAGGCTTGAAAATTTGTTCAATATAAATCAGTGGTCGAAGAGTTGTATAATTTGATTTTTAAATAAGTTTACTAAACCCTCGTTTAGTTTAATATATTTTATTGTAAAAATGTTTTGATGTCGAAACATTTGTCTAGCCTAGCGTCTCTATTTAAATAAACTCAACTCAATTTATTTAATGCTCTAAACTCAATAATATGGGATGTGGATCTTGTGGAACTGGTAAACCCAATGGATGTAAAAGCAATGGAGGATGTAGTACAGGTGGGTGTAACAGATTAAATGTTCACGATTGGTTAAATAATTTACCCCTCAGCGATAAAGATACTTCATGTAAGGTTGTTGAAATAAGCTTTAAACAAGGCAGCAGAAAAGATTTTTTTAGAAACACAACCTTTCAATACTACGAAAAAGGCGATTATGTAACCGTAGAAGGTGTAAATGGATTTGATGTTGGTCAAGTTTCATTATCTGGCGAGTTGGTTCGTTTACAAATGAAAAAACATGGAGTAAAAGAAGGGGATCTAGAAATGAAAAAAATCTTACGCTTAAGTTCAGAAAAAGATTTATTCACCTACCATTATCAAAAAGACAGAGAACCTGCTGTGCAAGCAAAAAGTAGAGAGTTTGCAAGAAACCTTAAACTTCAAATGAAATTAAGTGAAGTTGAAATACAAGCAGATGGCAAAAAAGGAACCTTCTTTTATACGGCAGATGATAGAGTAGATTTTAGAGAATTGATTAGATTTTTTGCTAGTGAGTTTAAGTTAAAGGTTGAAATGAAACAAATTGGCATTCGACAAGAAGCTGGCAAAGTAGGTGGTATAGGAAGTTGTGGAAGAGAATTATGTTGTAGCACTTGGTTGCAGGATTTTAAGAGTGTTAATACAACTGCTGCACGTTATCAAAATCTTTCAATTAATCAAACTAAACTAAGTGGACAATGTGGTAGATTAAAATGTTGTTTAAATTATGAGTTAGATACTTATTTAGATGCTTTGCAACATTTTCCTGATAATGCAGATACCATTGAAATTGCAAGAGCCCCAGCTTTTTTAATTAAGAAAGATATTTTTAAAAACCTCATGTGGTATATTGTTCAAGGGGGTACAAAACATTATCCTTTAACAATTGAACGTGTTAAAGAAATCAAACAACTTAATGCAAAAGGCATTCGCCCAGAAGAATTAGAAGAAGTTGAAGTAACTAGCAGTAAGCCTAAAGAAGTTGAGCCAGAATTTGTTGATGTAGTTGGCCAAATAAGTTTAAAGAGCCTAGAAAGGAATGATAAAAGAAGAAACGATCAACAACGCAATCGTCAACAAGATAACAACAGAAAAACTCCTCAACAACCGCCAAACAACAATAATCGACAACAACAACAAAGACCAAACAGAAACAATAACCCAAATCAACAAGGACCCAAGGGAAAAAATACACTAGGAAGTTAAACAAGTTAAACAGTAAAAAAGGGCCATATTAATATAGTTGCATAAACAACTTTTTTGTACCTTTGATATTTAAAATTTCAAATTATGCAAGAAGCATATATAGTTGCAGGTTACAGAACAGCAGTTACAAAAAGCAAAAAAGGCGGGTTTCGTTTTTTTAGACCCGATGATTTGGCAATTGAAGTAATTAAAGGATTAACAGCTTCAATTCCTCAACTTGATACTAAAAGAGTAGATGATGTAATTGTTGGAAATGCAGTACCAGAAGCAGAACAGGGATTACAATTTGGTAGAATCATTGCTGCAAAATCCTTAGGCATTGATGTTGCAGGTATTACAATTAATAGATATTGTGCAAGTGGTTTAGAAAGTATTGCTATGGCTACAGCAAAAATTAGAACAGGAATGGCAGAGTGTATTATTGCTGGTGGTACAGAAAGTATGAGTATGGTGCCAACAGCAGGTTGGAAAACTGTACCATCATATAATATAACAATAGCCGAACCCGATTATTATTTAAGCATGGGTTTAACAGCTGAAGAAGTTGCCAATGAATTTAAAATTACAAGAGAATCACAAGACGAGTTTGCATATCAATCTCATGTTAAAGCTAAAAATGCAATAGAGAAAGGATTTTTTAAATCTGGAATTCTACCAATAAATGTTGAAGAAGTTTATTTAAACAACAAAGGAAAAAAAGCAGTTAAAAATTATATTGTTGATACCGATGAAGGGGTAAGGGCCGATACTACAATTGAAGGATTAGCAAAACTAAAACCTGCATTTGCTTTGAATGGAAGTGTTACTGCTGGAAATAGCTCACAAACCAGTGATGGTGCAGCTTTTGTAATTGTAATGAGTGAAAGAATGGTTAATGAGTTAGGCATAAAACCAATTGGTAGATTAGTGAATTGTGCTGTTGCAGGGGTGCATCCTAGAATTATGGGCATTGGTCCAATAGCTGCAATTCCTAAAGTATTAAAACAAGCTTCTTTGTCCTTAGGTGATATTGATTTAATTGAATTAAACGAAGCCTTTGCTTCACAATCTTTAGCTGTAATTAAGGAATTAGAATTAAACAAAGAAATTGTAAACATTAATGGTGGTGCAATTGCTTTAGGTCATCCTTTAGGTTGTACTGGTTGTAAACTAACCATTCAGCTTTTAAATGATATGAAAAGGCTCAATAAAAAATATGGAATGGTTTCTGCTTGTGTTGGTGGTGGACAAGGTATTGCTGGTATTATAGAAAATATTAATTAATAAAAAATATCGTTTTATATATTCAGAATCCTTCTAATTTTAGAAGGATTTTTTTTGGAATCAAAATGAGTCTTATTTTAGCTGATTAAACTACAGTAGAAAACAACAGTCTACCACTAAAACTAACAAAAATTTTTACAATGGATAGGAGAGCCTTTTTATCAGTTGCTAAAAAAAAGAGTAATCAAAATACTCCTGATTATCCAGCGTATAGAACAAATACAGGACTAAATCTTTATATTGGAATTTGGACTGAAAACGAGGTTGTTCATCTTTTAAAACGGACTATGTTTGGTGCTAAAAAATCTGATATAGATTATTTTAAAACCAAAAGCATGACAGCTGCTGTTGATGAATTAATAAATCCAACAGCTGCAATTCCAGACCCTCCAGTAAAAGAATATGATTCAATAGGTGCAGTGCTGCCTGATACAAATATTTCTTTGGGTGAAACATGGGTAAACGACCCCAATAATGATGGAACAATAGCAAGTAGAAGAAGGGCTTCGTTTAAAAAATGGTGGATGGGTGTTTTGATAAATCAGGACAGAAGCATTCGCGAGAAAATGACCATGTTTTGGCATAATCATTTTGCTACAGAAACCAATGATATTGGTAATGCCCAATACGTTTATAAACATCACAATTATCTAAGAACAAATGCTCTTGGAAATTTTAAAACAATGGTGCGTGGGATTACCCTAGATCCTGCGATGTTAGTGTATTTAAATGGACAATTAAACACAGCAGCGGCACCAGATGAAAATTATGGAAGAGAGTTACAAGAACTTTTTTGTGTAGGAAAAGAGGGGGGTGCTCCCTATTCTGAAAATGATGTAAAAGCTGCTTCAAAAGTGTTAACAGGATGGAGAAATAATTCAACAACACTAAATTCATATTTTACATCTAGCAGACATGATAGTACCAATAAAACATTTTCATCTTTTTACAATAACACAGTAATTCAGGGCAAAACTGGTGCTACTGCTGGGGATTTAGAGCTTGATGATTTGTTGAACATGATTTTTGTAAAGAATGAAGTTTCTGAAAATATCTGCAGAAGAATATATCGCTGGTTTGTATATTACGATATTGATGCTAGTACCGAAACCAATGTTATTGTTCCTTT
>JAYVBS010000114.1:0-3444 GCA_043750315.1 Chitinophagaceae bacterium | reverse complement strand
TTAGGTTTTTTAGCAAGTGTTGGTAAAGATGAAATTGCAAGTGCAGTTGAATCTTTAGTAAATAGAACTTTTGTTGTTGATAAAAGAAGCTTAATTCATAGCGATTCTACTTTGCCTTTATTTGGAGAAACACCTTTTGCATTAAATGAATTTGCATTGCACAAAACAGATGCATCTGGTATGATTAAGATACACACATTTATTAATGGTGAATTTTTAAATACTTATTGGGCTGATGGTTTAATTGTATCTACACCTACTGGCTCTACAGGATATAATTTAAGTTGTAGTGGGCCAATCGTTTTTCCTGAGTCATCAAGTTTTGTTATAACACCAGTAGCACCACATAATTTAAATGTTCGTCCAATAGTAGTTTCTGACACTAATATTATTTCTTTTGAAGTAGAAGTAAGAACTGATAAATATATATGTGTAATGGATGCTCGTAGAGAATGGGTAGATAAAAGCATTCAGATAGCAGTAAAAAAAGAAAATTTTACAGTGAGTTTGGTAAGGGTTAACGAAAATAGTTTTTTATCTACACTCAGAAATAAGCTTACTTGGGGAATGGATAAAAGAAATTAACTTTTAATTTAATTTGTTTTTATCAACTTTATAGAATTACGATATTGCAATAATTCTACCTTATTAAATATTTTTCTTAAAATAAAATCGTTTATAGATTGTAAATCATCTTTTTGGTAATGGTATGAAAAAAAAATTGCTTTTAATTTTAATCATTATTGTTTGTAAACAAAACCTACATGCACAATTTTTTGATGCATATAAACATGCAGGAGAAATTGGTATTTCTGCTGGGGTTTCTCATTATTTTGGTGACCTAAACCCAGATATTAATATCAGCAAACCTAAACTTTCAGCTGCTCTTCATTATACCAAACAATTTAATAATTATATCGGGCTTAAATTATCTGCTAATTATGCATTCTTAGCTTATGCAGATAAATACAGTGACAATGTTTTTCAAAAATATCGTAACCTAAGTTTTAATACAGATGTTTGGGAGGTTTCAGTTAATGGCACATTTAACTTTTTCAGATTTCAGCCAGGATTTGAAGGCTACAATTTTACTCCTTATGTAGGATTAGGTGTTGGTGTTTTTTCATTTGATCCTTACGCCTATTTGCAAAATGTAAAATATAATTTGCAACCCATTGGTACAGAGGGTCAGGGTAGTCCATTGTATCCTAACAGAACTCCATACGAAACTTATGCTTTTTGTATTCCTATAACATTGGGTTATAAATATGCTATCACACCATCTTTTAACATTTTTACTGAATTAAGATATCGTTTTACAAATACAGATTATTTAGATGATGTAAGTACAACTTATGCTCCTGATGCCTTTGTACCAGGAAGTTCAGGTTCTTTATTAAACGATAGAAGTTATGATGTTGGTTTTACTATAGGCCAAAAAGGAAGACAGCGTGGCAATTCATTAGCTCCTGATGCTTTTGCAACTTTTCATGTGGGTATTTCTTTCAACATCGAATCTTATAAATGTCCCAACAATAGTTACAGATAATCATTAATTATTTTCGAGAGGTTTATTCCAGAGTTTTATTAAGTACCAAACAATACCTATTAAACTTAACAAAAACCAAATATAGAAAATGTAATGATAGGTTTTAAAACCATCATCTGGGAAAGCATAATTTTCCATAATTCCAAACTTAATATTTATAGTCATCCAAACTATAACAACTGTTATAGTTTTAAGTAATTGTTTAATATATTTTATAAAAATGGGGTCCATAAACATTCGATTTTTATTGATGATTAAGTAGCAAAATTGGTTAATGCAAAAAAAATTGTAATTTTCCAAAGTTAATAACCAAATCATTTGAATCTTCTAAGTCCAGCAATATCTAGATTAGTTCGTTTTCGCCAATGGAGAACGGAAACTTGGGTATCTAATCCAATTGATACTCAACGTGAAATATTGCAAGACTTAGTTACCCATGCACAATACACAGAAATTGGAAGAAAATTTGGCCTTACTAAATTATTTTCAATAAGGGATTTTAAAAATGCAATTCCAATTCAAGAATATGAAGATATTGAAACTTATGTTGAGAGATTAATGAATGGAGAAGAAAATTTGCTTTGGAACACACCTGTAAATTGGTTTGCAAAAAGCAGTGGTACCACAAACTCAAAAAGTAAATTCATTCCTATAACAGAAGAGAGTTTAGAAGATTGTCATTTTCAAGGAGCAAAGGATGTAATAAGTTTATACTATTCTTTAAATCCAAACAGCAATATGCTTACTGGTAAAGGGTTAGTGATTGGTGGAAGTCATCAGTTAAGTATTGTAAACGAAAATATTCAATATGGCGATTTAAGTGCTGTGCTTTTACAAAATTCACCATATTGGGGTCAATGGATTAGAACACCTGAATTAAGCATTGCCCTTATGGATGAATGGGATTCTAAAATTGAAAAACTAGCTCAAAACACAATTAAAGAAAATGTTACTTCTTTATCTGGCGTACCAACTTGGACATTAGTTTTATTAAAAAGAATTTTAGAAATAACAGGCAAATCAAACATTTCAGAAGTTTGGCCAAATTTAGAATTATATATACACGGGGGAGTTTCTTTTATTCCATATAAAGAACAATTTAAAAAAATAATTGGTAAGGAAATATTTTATTTAGAAATATATAATGCTAGTGAAGGCTTTTTTGCTGTGCAAGATTCATTTGATGAAAAGGGGATGTTATTATTATTAAATCATGGTATTTTTTACGAGTTTATGCCCGTTGAAGAATATAAGAAACCTGAACCCAAAACCATTGGACTAAATAAAGTTGAGATTGGTAAAAACTATGCAATTGTAATTTCTACCAATGCAGGGTTATGGCGTTATATGCCTGGCGATACAATTCAATTCACATCACTTACACCTTATAGAGTTAAAGTAAGTGGAAGATTAAAGCATTATATAAATGCATTTGGCGAAGAGTTAATTATTGATAATACCGATAAAGCCATTGCTATTGCAGCACAAAAAACCAATAGCATTGTTAACGATTATACTGCTGCACCTATTTATTTTAGTGAAACAAAAAGTGGTTCTCATGAATGGTTAATAGAGTTTGAAATTGCACCAAATTGCATTAAAGAATTTGCTTACGAGTTAGACTGTGCATTAAAAACACAGAATAGTGATTACGAAGCAAAAAGATTTAAAGACATTGCCTTACAAATGCCAATAGTAAAACAATTACCCAAAGATGTGTTTACAAAATGGTTATCTAAAAAAGGAAAATTGGGTGGCCAACATAAAGTGCCACGTTTAAGTAATGATAGAACTTTTGTTGAGGAAATATTGGAGATGATGATTGTGTAAGCATTTGTTCTTGTTAAATTTTTCATATATTTTTTTGCTTTAATAATTTCGAATATTAAATGCAA
>JAYVBS010000113.1:0-3462 GCA_043750315.1 Chitinophagaceae bacterium | reverse complement strand
TGGTATTATAACTTTATCACTCTTGTTCAAATAAGTCATACAAATATGCATAATGCCTTCTTTGCTGCCTATCAATGGTAAAATTTCTGAATCAGGATTTAGATTTACTTGATACCATTTTTGATACCAATTAGAAATTGCTTTTCGTAAAATTGGAGAACCTTTGTATGATTGATAACTATGATTGTTTGGTTTCAAACTTTCTTCTTGTAAAACTTTTATAACATCTTCATGAGGTGGTAAATCTGGACTACCTATTCCAAGATTGATGATATCTTCTCCTTTTTTATTTAGTTCGTCAATTTCTCTTAGCTTTTGAGAAAAATAATATTCACCAATTCCTTCTAATCTTTTACTAGTTATCATAAATAAAAATTTAAAAAAAAATCCCAGTCAATGTGACCGGGATTTTCTATGTTGATTTTTTATTGTTTAATTTCATTTGCAACAAATACATTCCGGTATTTCTTTATTTAAGAAATTATAATAATAAGTCAATGATGTATTTGTTAAAATCATAAATCAAATATAGATTTTGTATTTGTTTTTTCCAATAAGTATTTTAATTATTTTCTATATCCACCAGATTCTGCATCATTCATTCTAATTTTTCTGCCTCTATAATTTTTACCATCAATGGCTTTAATCATTTGTCCAGCAGCATTTTTTTCAATTTCAATCCAACTGTTCATTTCTTTCATATCAATCTTGCCGAGTACTTCTTTCTTTAAATCACTCATATCTAAAACAAATTGTAAAAAGCTTGATTTATAAAAGCCATCCTTTGTTCCAAGGTTTACAAACAAACGAGTTGTATTTGCACCACCAGTATAGCTTCGAGCTGGTTCTCTAGTTTCTCTTTCTCTTCCACGTCCTCCCCTTTCTTCTCCTCTAGAATTACTTCTTTCTCTAAGTGGTTCTCTTCTATTTTCTCCTCTTCTTTGATCTCTTAAATTTAAATCTTCACTATTTTCATAATATCTTAAAAATCTATCAAACTCAGTAGCTGCCATTCTTTTAAGAATATCTTCTTTACTTACATCTGCAAATTTCTCTTCTAACATTGGCAAATATGAATCGTAATCGCCATGGCTAATGTCTACTTTCAAAAGTTTGTCCATAAAATGATAAAACTGTTTTCTACAAACATCTTTGCCTGTTGGAATTTCTAATTTTTGAATTGGACTTTGAATTAATCGTTCAATACTTTTTAATTTAAAATTTTCTCTTGCATGCACAATGCTCATGCAAACTCCTGTACTTCCAGCACGACCAGTTCTTCCACTTCTATGAGTATACACTTCAGTATCATCTGGTAATTCGTAATTAATGACGTGAGTAATTTCTTTTACATCAATACCACGAGCTGCAACATCAGTTGCAATAAGCAATTGCAAAGTTTTATCTCTAAATGAATTCATAACTTTATCTCGTTGTGGTTGAGATAAATCTCCATGCAATGCATCTATATCATATCCTTCTCTGGTTAATTTTTCAGCAATATTCTGAGCATCTAATTTGGTACGTGTGAAAATAATTCCATACATGCCTGGGTTAAAATCAATTAATCTTTTTAAAGTTTCGTAGCGATGTTGAGCCTGTGTAACAAAATATTGATGGTCGATATTTTTATTAGCAGTATTCATTTTACCAACTGTAACTTCAATTGGATTGCTCATATACTTTTTACTTACTCTTCTAATTTCAGCAGGCATAGTTGCACTAAATAACCAAGTGCTTTGTTTTTTAGGTGTATTCTGTAAAATGAATTCAATGTCTTCTTGAAAACCCATGTTCAACATTTCATCAGCTTCATCTAAAACCACATATTTTATCTCTTCAAGATTGATGGCTTTTCTTTCTATTAAATCAATTAATCTACCAGGTGTAGCAACCACAATTTGAACGCCTCTTTTAATATCACGAATTTGCATACTAATACTTGTACCACCATAAACTGCTACTACATTCATCCCAGTCATAAACTTTTTAAAAAGTTCAATTTCTGTAACAATTTGCATACACAATTCACGTGTTGGACAAATTACTAATGCCTGTGCGAATCTTTGTTTTTCATCTACTAATTGTAATAATGGTAAGCCAAATGCTGCTGTTTTTCCAGTTCCAGTTTGAGCCAAACCTATCATATCTGTTGTACCCTTTAATAATACAGGTATACATTTTTCTTGAATAGTTGTTGGATTTACAAATCCTAAAGAGTCGGTCGCTTTCACCAATTTTTCATCTAAACCTAACTCACTAAATGTTATCATTTCTTTTAAATTTCGTGCAAAGATAATCTTTTAAGCTCGGAGACAATTGATAATATGTATTGAAATAGGTTATAAACAGCCTTTCATATGTTTTATTAGTTAATGAATATTTAAAATTTATCATTCTACAGTTATAACTTTGCCAATCATAAAAATAAATATGTCTAGAATTTGTCTATTTCCTGGAACATTCGACCCAGTTACATTAGGTCATATTGATATTATTGATAGAGCATTACCATTGTTTGATAAAATTATTGTTGGTATTGGTATGAATACTAGTAAGGCACCAATGTTTTCAGCTGAACAAAGAATGGATTGGGTAAATGAAATTTATAAAAATGATGAGAGAGTTGAATGCGTAACTTATGAAGGATTAACTATTCATTTTTGTCAAAAGATCGATGCACATTTTATTTTAAGAGGAATTAGATATGTAAGCGATTTTGAATATGAAAAAACAATTGCAGATGCTAATAGAACTTTAGATAAAAATATTGAGACTGTTTTTTTAACTGGAGAACCCAAATTTACCTCAGTAGCATCAACTATTGTAAGAGACATTATTAAAAATGGTGGTAACGCCTCTCCTTTTTTACACCAAGTAGTTTTTAATTCCTTGAAATAAATTCAAAGGAAATTTTTTGCGAACATGAAGATTCATTACGATTTAGAAAAATTACCTCAATTTATAAATGCAGTAGTTACTATTGGCACTTTTGATGGTGTACATACTGGTCATAAAAAAATATTACATCAATTAAAAGCAGAAACGGAAACTATAAATGGAGAATCTGTGGTAATTACTTTTCATCCTCATCCAAGAAATATTGTTGGTGATACAAGTGGTGTAATGTTGTTGACTACACTAGATGAAAAGATAGAGTTATTGGAAAATGAGTGTATTCACCATTTAGTTGTAGTGCCTTTCGATGAAAACTTTTCTAATCTATTAGCAGATGAATACATTGCTAATTTTCTTTATAAGAAATTACAGCCTCATACTTTAATTATTGGATACGATCATCAATTTGGTAAGGGAAGAAAAGGAAATTATGAATTATTAGAAGAGTATGGTAGAAGATTAGGTTTTTTTGTAAAAGAAATTCCAAAGCAAGTTGTTGAACAGTCTGCTGTAAGTTCTTCTAGAACTAGAAAAGCATTATTACACCAAGAAATTGAAACTGCA
>JAYVBS010000112.1:0-3465 GCA_043750315.1 Chitinophagaceae bacterium | reverse complement strand
GTTGATATGGTGCTTGAAGTTGAAACTGCATGATTGCAAAGAAACAAAGTAAAAGTTAATATTATTTTGAAAGATGTGTTAGTTGAATAATTGAAATGATGTAAATTTTTGTAACATTGTAATACATCATGCAGCAATTTATAAAAGAAATTATAGTTCAAAAACTTGGAAAAAATTTTACAAAAAGCAGTTCCGGGAAAACTATTAGCAATTATCATATTGCTAAGGAATTTGTTCGTTTAAGGGTTACTATTTTTTATTTTTTTAAAAATATTATTTACATTAGTCTGGGAATTATTTCAGCAGGGTTTGGCCTCAAAGGATTTTTACTTCCAAACAATTTTATTGATGGTGGTGTTACTGGTATTTCTTTACTTACTTCTACGGCCACACTTTTTTCATTTCCTATTTTAATGGTTCTCATAAATATTCCTTTTGTGTATATAGGATATCAACAAATTGGTAAGGCATTTGCTATTAAAAGTTTTGTAGCCATTATAGTATTAGCAATTGTTGTAGCTACTGTAAATTATCCAATTATTACTTCAGATAAATTGTTGGTAGCTGCTTTTGGTGGATTTTTTCTTGGTGCAGGAATTGGTTTATGCATTCGTGGTGGTGGTGTGTTAGATGGCACAGAAGTGTTGGCCATTTATTTAAGCAAAAGAACAGGATTAACTATTGGCGATATTTTACTTTTTGTAAATATTATTATTTTTAGTCTAGCTGCTTATTTGCTTTCAATTGAAAGTGCATTGTATTCTATTCTTACTTATTTAGCTGCCTCTAAAACTGTTGACTTTATTGTTGAGGGCTTTGAAGAATATACTGGTGTAACTATTATATCATCTCATAGTTCTGAAATTAAAAAAATGCTTACTGATAAAATTGGTAGAGGCTTTACAGTATATCAGGGTAAAAGTGGTTTTGGAAGGAGAGGAGAAACAACTTCATTGACTTCAGATATTATTTATACTGTTATCACACGATTAGAGATTGCTAAGCTACAAGCAGAAGTTGAAAAAATTGACCCAAATGCTTTTATGGTAATGAGTAGTGTTAAAGACACAAAAGGTGGAATGATAAAAAAACGTTCATTAGTAAATGATTAGTTAATTATTTTACTGAGAATCTTTTTGTGCTTGAATTAATTTTTTAATGGCTTCTAATTTTAAATCAATTCCCTTTTTTATAGCATCTGATGAAGGGTTAATTTGAATATCAGGCATAATACCTCGTCCTCTGGGTCTGTTTTTATCTATTACTAATTTAAACAAAGGCAATCGAACATTAAGCTTGGTATTAGGTAAAATAATTTGAGGTAAAAGCATTGCAGAATTACCATAAAATCCTCCACCAGTTTCTTCGCCAACTATGGTTACATTTTGTTGATGGAATAAAGATGAGATGAACATTGTAGCAGCAGAAAATGTATATCCTCCTTGAATTAGATAAATTTTTCCATCAAAATGGTTAATGGTTTTTGGTTCAAAAATATGTGTTTCAAACCTGCGATTATGGTATAACCCATCTTCCATTTTGTTTACACCAAATTGCATCATAAACCAATATAGCCATGCGTTTTTAATATATTTTTTGTTAGTCAAATTTCTACTTTTTGCAGCAATGGTATCTCCAATTTTAAAATTAGCTTTAGCTAAATACTTACTTAGCAAAACACTTTTCTCAACACTTCCACCTCCATTCTCTCTTAAATCAATCACTACATTTTGTACATTATTTTTTTTAATAGCTTTAAAACTTTGTCTAAAAAATTTTCTCAATCTACCTTTACTAAAACTGGTGAGTCTTATAAATGCAGTGTTTAAACTAGTGTCAATAAATAAAGAACGAGAACGCAATAATTTTTCACGGTTAGAAATTTTTGCAACAACCATTTCTTTTTTACTAGAATCGGTTTTAGGATTAAAATATTTTATTAGAACATTTTTTTCTTGACGATTGCTATCTAAATAGCGAAATGAGTAAACACTATCAATACCAAAAATATTTCTATACCAAGCAGTAAAATTGTTGCTTAAAACCTGACTTTTAAAATTTAAACCATGCCCATCGGCATGCAGATGAGGAAATATTTGTTCTATGATTTCTTTGCTTGATTTATTGTTAATTGAAGTGATAATTGTACCTCTCCTTAACATTGAATCTTCAGCATTATATCTTCCCAAAATAACCAAACTATCTTTCCAGGTTTTTATAGATAAAGGAAACTGAGGGTATTTATATTTTTCAGCAAGTTTTAAAAATTGTTTCGAGAAACGAACAGATGTGTGGCCACATTTTATTTTATTTACAAAAACAGCAATTTTATTCTTGGCTTGAATTTCAGTTAATGAATCATGAAAAGAATTTATTGTAGAATCAAAAAAATAATTTAGGCTATCTTTTGGTGTGTGCCAATATAAAGATGGATGATTGGCTTCGAGCGTTTCTTTAAGCAAAAGCATATCCTCTTTAATGGCAGTTGCAGCATATTTTTGATTAAAATAATAATTTTTGTTTTTTGTTGCCACACACGAGCAGCTAAAAATTATGATTATAAAATATAGGCCCACTTTAAAATTCATAAAACAATGTTAGTTTAGAATAATTACAAAATAAAACAATATTGTTGCTTTACTTATTTTTGACAAATG
This sequence comes from Chitinophagaceae bacterium, assembly GCA_043750315.1. GTDB lineage: Bacteria > Bacteroidota > Bacteroidia > Chitinophagales > Chitinophagaceae > CAIVPM01. The sequence continues at coordinate 808 of JAYVBS010000112.1, read as the reverse complement.
GAAAAATATGCTATAATTGTTGCTGGAGGAAGTGGTGTTAGAATGGGAAGCTCAACACCCAAACAATTTTTATTATTAAATAATAAGTCGTTGTTGTGGTACAGCATCAACACATTTATAAAAGCCTTTAGCGATATACATATTATTTTGGTATTACCAGAAAACCATTTACAAGAAGGAGAAAAAATTATTCAAGATTTTAATTTTTTGAAAAACAAAATTCAAATTGTAACTGGTGGCATTACAAGATTTCATTCTGTACAAAATGGATTAAAGGAAGTAAAAAATGAATCTATAATTTTTGTTCATGATGCTGTGCGATGTTTAGTTTCCGAAGATTTAATATGGAAGTGTTATAGCCAAACCATTCAATTGGGTTCTGCAATACCAGCAATTACTGCAACTGATAGTATTCGAATTGAAAAAGAAAATTATCCCGAAGTAGTGGATAGAAATTTTGTAAAAATTGTGCAAACACCACAAACATTTTTAAGCAACATTTTAGTGCCTGCATTTAAACAAGGGTATCAAGATTCCTTCACAGATGAAGCTACTGTTGTTGAAGCATCTGGTAATAAAATATTTTTAATTGAAGGAGAAAAGAATAACATCAAAATCACCACAGCAATTGATTTAATTGTTGCAGAAAATTTATTACAACACGGTTAAAAATTTTTTGGTAAAAACCACAGTTTGTTAAAATGCCAATGAAAGTAATGCTGGTTAAGTGCTCCAAAGTTTTGGTAAAAAGATTTTACACCTTCAATATCACTTCCTTCAAAATCAAAAATCAAATTACTAGCAGCAA
>JAYVBS010000111.1:0-8078 GCA_043750315.1 Chitinophagaceae bacterium | reverse complement strand
TAGCTTCAGCTAAATCTTTAGCATAAGTAGGGTTTCCTATTTGGTCGTTAACAACATTAATTTCATCTCTTTCGCTCATTAACTTCATCATGGTTTTTACAAAGTTTTTCCCATGTGATGAGTAAACCCAAGAAGTTCTAATAATAATTGATTCAGGATTTTCACGAATAACTAACTCCTCTCCTTTTGCTTTTGAAGCACCATAAATATTTATAGGATGAGTAATATCAGAAACTAAATAAGGCAATTTTTTTTCTCCATCAAAAACATAATCTGTACTAATATGAATCAGTCGACAATTAATTAATTTACAATTTTTAGCAATTTCACTAGGAGATGTTGAGTTAACTAAAAAAACCAATTCTTGCTCAGTTTCTGCCTTATCAACAGCAGTGTAAGCAGCACAATTAATAAAATATTTCGGTTGATATTTTTTAAAAAAATGTGTAACGGTTTCTGGTTTTGATAAATCCAATTCATTTCTGCCAACAAATAAAAAATTAAATTGTGATGATAAATTGATATGAATTTGCATTAACTCAAAACCAAGTTGTCCATCTTTACCTGAAACAATAATGAGTGGTTTTTCCATGTAATTATAGGAAGTATTTTATTTTTTCACTAAGGTTCTATTCAATATTTCTGTGAGCTTTTGTTTGGTGTGTAAAGCAAAATCTCCACGCATCATCCAATCATAATATTGTGGTTCTTCTTTTAATACTTTTGCAACTGGTTTTCCTTTGTGTTTACCAAAGTTGAAAATTTCAATACCATTTTCCATAATAAATCTTCTTGAAAAATCTACAATTTGTTCATCGCCTGTAAACTTTACAATACTTTCAACAGTATTACCAATTTGTTTGTATTTCTCTATTTGAGATTCAAGAACTTCAAATGTTGCAGTGGCATCAACTTCTGCACTGTGTGCATCTGTTAATTCTTTATTACAATAAAATTTATACGCAGCACTCAAAGTTCTTTGTTCCATCATATGATACACTTTCTGAACATCGAGTAATTTTCTATTCTCAATATCAATATTCAAATCGCATCTCAAAAATTCTTCTACTAACATGGGTATATCGAAACGATTGCTATTATATCCTGCAATATCACAATTTTCAATAAACTGTTTTATTTCGTTTGCCACTTGTTTAAAAGTTGGAGCATCCTTTACCATTACATTAGTAATTCCATGTATTTCTGAAGCTGCTGCTGGTATTGGAATTGTAGGATTAATTAATTTTCTTTTTACTTGCTTAGTACCATCTGGCAATATTTTAACAATAGCAATTTCAACAATTCTATCGTTACTTAAATTTATTCCAGTAGTTTCTAAATCAATAAATGCAATGGGTTTCTCTAGTTGTAAGTTCATTATAAAATTTTAATATAATCTGTGAAATATTTAAAGAATGGATTGACGAATTTTTACCAATTGTTTCAGTAAATTTTCTAATAAATCTAATTGTAACATATTGGCTCCATCACTTTTTGCTGTTGTAGGATTTGGATGAGTTTCAATAAACAATCCATCTGCACCAGTAGCTATTGCTGCTTTAGCAATAGTGCCAATTAATTGTGGATTTCCTCCAGTGATTCCCGTAGTTTGATTGGGCTGTTGTAAACTATGCGTTACATCCATTACAACAGGACAACCAGTTTCTTGCATCCAAGGAATATTTCTATAATCAACAACCAAATCTTGATAACCAAAAGTTGTTCCTCTTTCTGTTAGCATTACTCCATTATTACCTGTATGTTTTATTTTATCTGCTGCAAACTTCATTGATGGTCCACTTAAAAATTGTCCTTTTTTAATGTTAACAATTTTACCTGTTGCAGCAGCAGCAAGGAGTAAATCGGTTTGTCGGCATAAAAAAGCAGGAATTTGTAACACATCAACATATTTTGCAGCAATAGCACATTCTTCAGCAGTATGAACATCAGTAAGGGTGGGTACATTAAACTTTTCGCCAGTTTTTTTAATTAATTCCAATCCAATATTATCACCTAAACCAGTAAACGAATTTAAACTGGTTCTATTTGCTTTTTTATATGATGCTTTAAAAATGTAAGGAATTTCTAATGTCTTGCAGATAGTTGAAACTTTTTCAGCAATTTCAGTAACAATTTCTTCTCCTTCAACAACACATGGACCAGCAATTAAAAAAAAATTATTGGATAAATATTTTTGATTTTTAAATAAAGTTTCTAAAAAGTTAGGATGCATATTTCTAGTTATGTAAATAATAATAAAAAACTTCTAACTCAATTAACAATAAAAGTATAATTATATCTAGTTTCTGCGAACATAATACAAGTTTTCCTTTCTTTGCCAACAACTATAAAAACTAAATTATGCAAATAGTAAAAAAAGGAGATACTATTAAAATTCATTACCATGGAACTTTAAGTGATGGAAGTATTTTTGATTCATCTAAACAAAGAGAACCATTAGAATTTGAAGTTGGTAGTGGAATGGTAATTCCTGGTTTTGATGATGGTGTAATGAATATGAAAGTTGGAGATATAAAAACTATAAATATTCCATTTGATGAAGCTTATGGACCAGTTCAAGAGCAAATGATTATAGATTTTCCTAGAAATCAATTTCCTGAAGATATGCAACCAGAAGCTGGAATGCAATTACAAATGAGTGATAAAAGTGGACAAAATTTTCCTGTTGTTGTAGTTAGTGCAACAGATGAAATTATAAAACTAAATGCAAATCATCCATTAGCAGGTAAAGATTTAACATTCAAATTAGAGTTAATAGAAATTAGTTCTGCGAGTTCAATAATCATTATGCCATAAATAAAATAAATCAGAGAGAATTACCTCACAATCAATAATAGTTGAAAATTAAAAAATAAATTATTTGTAACTTTAAGGTTCGAGATTTTCTCGAACCTTTTATTTTTAAAATTTATATGACAATTACAATATTTGGTGCAAATACAATAGTTGGAAAACAACTGATAAAAAGGGCATTGGCCAAAAACTTTAAAGTAAAAGCTTTTGATAGAAATATAGAGTTTTTAATAGATGCAGATTTACGTAATGATGCTTTTGAAGCTATCAAAGGTTATGTTTTTGATAAAAATGAAGTTTTAAAAGCTGTTAAAAAAAGTGATGTTATTGTATCTTGTTTAGAAGGAAGCATTGATGGTATAGACAAGACGAGAAGTTTGGGAATGAAAAATATTATAGAAGCCATGCAAAAAGCAAATGTGAAAAAAATAGTTGCAATTAGTGGCATTGGAATTTTAAATTATGCTGAAGATAAATTGGTTATGGAAATGGATGATTTTCCGTTAGAATTAAAAGCAGTTTCCTTAGAATATTTATTAACTTATGAACAATTACAAGCTACTAACCTAAATTGGACTTTAGTTTGTACTAATTTAATTATAGATAAAGATTTTACTGGTGATTATAACTTAACAGAAAATTATTTAACCCATCCAATAACTGAAAAAAATTATTCTGGAGATATTGCAGATTGTATATTAAAAACTGTTATAAATGGCACTCATACTAATTCAAGAATTGAAATCAGCATGAAGAATTAAATAAATTTACAGGTCTTGTTTGGGCAATTTTTACCAACAATGCAATTTTCACATATCACATATATATTTTCTGCAAATTGCTTGCTTACAGAAAATTTCTTTTTATTTACTTCTAATTCCATAGAGCCATCATATTCTTCAATAAAAACAATTTTTATTAATGCATTAATTTTTAAATCTAATTTTTGAACATATTGTAAAAAGTTCTTACTATTATCTTTCACAGCAACCATTCTACATTTATTGCCAACTGCTAATTCAGCTAAAGTGAATTTAAATTGAATTCTAAAATTTCCATTGGCATCAGGAATAATATCTCCATGTGGATCAAATTGAGGATAATTTAAAAATTTATCCAGTTTATTTATTAATTTATTTGATTGAATATGTTCTAATTGTTCTGCCACTTCATGCACTTCATCCCAGGTAAATTCTAGTTTTTCAAACAAGAAAGTTTCCCAAAGTCTATGCCTTCTTATAGTTTCAATAGCAAAATCTTTTCCTTTTTCTGTTAAATTAATTTTACCATATTTTTTGTAATCAACTAACTTTTTTTCTTTAAGTTTTTTGAGCATATCGTTTGCAGTAGCAGGTTTCACTGCTAAATGTGTAGCCAATTCATTGGTTCCAACAGATTCTTTTTCTTTTGTTCCCAATGTAATTTGCATTAGGGCCTTTAAATAATTTTCTTCTGTAAAAGTTAACATACTACAAATATAAATTAATATTCAAACAAATTATGTTAGATTTACCTAACTTTAATGATTATGCTATCCATACTCTTACCATGATTAAACAAATTTTAATAGTAATTTACTGCTTTATCCATTCTCAAGGGTTTGCTCAAACTAATAGTATTAGTGGTATTGTATTAAACAATAAGGAACCAATTCCTAATGTTATAATTAGTATAAATTCTAATAAATTCATCACTAAAACTGATAGCAGTGGAAAGTTTTATATCCCAAACTTATCAAATGGTAATTATCAATTAATAATTAGTGCAATAGGTTTTGAGATAGAAACTAAATCAATTTCTTTTCCAAAAGCAAATCAATCGATCTTGAATTTTGAATTGAAAAAATCATTCACCCAATTAGACGATTTTGTGATAACTGGAACAATGAAAGCTGTAAATAGATTAGAAAGTCCAGTTCCAGTAGAAGTTTATAGTCCAACTTATTTCAAAAAAAATCCTACTCCAAATATTTTCGAAGCTTTACAAAATGTAAATGGTGTAAGGCCACAATTAAATTGTAATATCTGCAATACTGGTGATATTCATATTAATGGATTAGAAGGCCCATATACGATGGTATTGATTGATGGTATGCCCATTTTGAGTAGTTTATCAACGGTATATGGCTTATCTGGTATCCCAAATAGTTTGATTGAAAGAGTTGAAATAGTTAAAGGTCCAGCATCCTCTTTATATGGCAGTGAAGCTGTTGGTGGATTAATTAATATTATAACAAAAAAACCAAGTAATGCACCACGATTTTCAGTTGATATAATGAATACAACTTGGAATGAATTGAATACTGATATTGCAATTACAGCTCAACTAAATAAAAATATATCAATTTTAAACGGAATTAACCTTTTTAAATTCAACAATATTGTTGATAACAATAATGATAATTTTACTGATGTTACTTTGCAAAACAGAGTTTCCATTTTTCAAAAAATAAATTTTTTACGAAGAAAAAATAAATTATTTTCTTTAGCTGCAAGATATTTTACTGAAGATAGGTGGGGTGGTGAAACCAGATGGAACAAGAGTTTTAGAGGAAGTGATAGTGTTTATGCAGAAAGTATTAATACAAAACGTTGGGAGTTAATTGGTACCTATCAAATTCCAACCACAGAGAAAATGTTTTTATCATTTAGTTATACAAATCACATACAAGATAGTAGATATGGTAAGACTATATTCGATGCTGTTCAGAAAATATTTTTTACACAATTAACGTGGGATAAATCTTATCAATCACATGATATTTTGGCTGGTGCTGCTTTAAGAAATACTTTTTATGACGATAATACTATTGCAACTTTCAATAGTACTTCTAAAGAAAATCAGCCAAGTAATATTTGGCTTCCAGGTGTTTTTATTCAAGATGAAATAACACTTAATAATAGACAAAAGTTGCTATTAGGATTAAGATACGATTATAACTCAATTCATGGAAATATTCTTACTCCTAGAATAGCTTACAAATGGAAAATTAATGAAACTAATACACTAAGAATAAATGCTGGTACAGGTTTTAGAGTGGTAAATTTATTTACTGAAGAACATGCTGCTTTAACAGGTGCAAGAATTGTTGAAATAAAAAGTGAATTAAAGCCTGAAAAATCTTATAACATAAACATTAACTTTTTAAAGAAATTTTTTAGCACTTCAGGTACAATAATTAATATAGAATTATCAAGTTGGTTAACTTATTTTAACAACAGAATTATTGGCGACTTTGATATAGATCCAAACAAAATTATTTTTGACAATATAAAAGGACATGCAATAAGTAAAGGTTTAACCGCAAATTTTGATTTCAGTTTTGCTAATGGTTTAAAAATTATTACAGGAGCCACATTCATGAACGTTACAAGTACAAATAACAACATTACACAACAACAAATTTTAACCGAAAAGTTCTCTGGCATTTGGTCAATTTCTTACAAAATCAAAAAGGCAAAACTTAATATTGATTATACAGGAAACATATACGGGCCAATGCGTTTACCTTTATTAAGTGAGCTTGATCCAAGACAACCCTTCTCTCCTACTTGGAGTATTCAAAACATTCAATTCACTTTTTCTGGTTTAAAAGATTTTGAAATTTATATTGGTTTAAAAAATTTATTGAATTTCACCCCTAATAAAGATAACCCATTTATCATTGCTCGATCTAACGATCCATTTGACAAAAATGTTATTTTTGGTAGTGATGGAAAAGTAGTTGCAACACAAGATAATCCTTATGCTTTAACTTTTGATCCAAGCTATGTATATGCTCCAAACCAAGGTATCAGAGGATTTTTAGGCATTAGATATACTTTGAAATAATATGAAATTTTATACTATTTATTTTGCGATTTTTTTTATTTTCAGCTTTTCGATTAACTCCTTTGCACAAATAAAAAAAACTGAGTTTCAGCAACTCGATAGTTTACAAAAAATTCAAGAACGCCAAACAATTATTTTTATTAATACAGATTGGTGCAAATATTGTGTTGCAACGAAACAAAGCACATTAAAAAACTTGCAAATAATAGAATTAATCAATGATCATTTTTATTTTATAGATTTTAATGCTGAAGGAACAAATGAAATAAATTTCAATGGAAATAAATATCAATATAATCCAACTGGAGTAAATATTGGTATTCATGAATTAGCAAATTATTTAGGAAAAATAAATGGAGAAATTAGTTTCCCAACTATAATTATTTTAGACCATAAGAAAAAAGTGATTTTTAAAAATGCTGGCTTTGTTTCTGCAAAACAAATGGCTTACATTTTGCCCGAAATTTTATTAAAATTTAAATAATTATCTTCCAATAGGCATTGGCAGAACTGCCAAACTTTCGTTTCCATCAACAGTAACAGATTGTACAGCAAAAAAATAGTTGTCTTTTGAATAAGGTAAATCCATTTTAAAATCGGTTGTAAAAAATTTCTTTTGCCATACTGCACTAGTTGTTTCTCTCATTAATACATAAAAGCTTTTCACTTTACCATGCTTTGATGTTTTCCAATTTAAATTAGTGTAGTTAGTAAGTTTTTTAGTTTCAATTCTTACATCTACAGGTGCTGATGGTGCTTTAGCAAGATTTGCCAAATTGCACAAATTCATTGCAGTGTTTTTTCGTAAATATTCAAAATCTATGAACTCAATTAAATCTCCATATTGTATTCCATTTTCAACTCTAACATCTTGATGTTGACGATTGTAATTTTCATTCATTTCAGTTATTCTTACCGCTGGGAACCCTTTTAATACAAAAGGTGTATGATCACCACCACGTAAAAAACGATCATTACGGTATACCATCACAATTTCTAAATTGTCGACATAACGTTCACCAATTTCTTTAATGTAACGAGCTAACTGTCTACTTTTTCCATCATTTTCCAGCCCTAAGTTTCTTAATAATGTTGCATTTCTACCAGTATCTAAAACAGAAATGCCTTCACTAAACACTCTAACTTTATTGTTATTAATATTATTGGTTTCGTTGCTATTGTTACTTCCCATAATATCATTATTCAACACTGCTTCAATTATCCAATTTTCTTTTTTAGCTTTTTCAGCCATAAAATTAGCTCCTAACAATCCTTGTTCTTCTCCACTCACAGCAACAAAAATTATTGTAGCAGGAAAACTTTTTTTACTCATTATCCTAGCACTTTCAATAACAGCAGCCACTCCGCTTGCATCATCATTTGCACCTGGGGCATCTCCTACTCTATCCATTTCATTACTTCTTCTACTATCT
>JAYVBS010000110.1:0-8087 GCA_043750315.1 Chitinophagaceae bacterium | reverse complement strand
AGCGTCTAAAGCTCTTGATTTACTTTTGGCACGAATAATTTCGCGTCCTTTTCTTACTAACTGTTGTATTGTAGGCATTATCCTCTGTATATTTTTTTTCGGACGGCAAAAGTATATAATGTAATGGAACTACCAAAAATTAAATGGAGAAAAAGTTGAAAAAGGGTAGATTTTTAAGAAAAGGGTTGTTTTTTTGTATGAATAGTTTGAATTTAATTCTTTTTCTCAGTTTGTTTTTCTCTTCTTGCTAGAATTTCTTGGTACAATTGTTCGTTTTGTTCAAACTTGAAAAAAGTATAAAAAACAGCCAAAAAAATTGCTATTGCTAATAAACAAATGAATAGAATAACCGGACTAAGTTTATTCGATGCATCCATATTTGCTCTTTTATACCAACCTAAAAGAATTGATAAAAATACTAATAGACCAATAATTAATCCACTAGCAAATCCTTTAATAAAAAGAAATGGATTAAATTTTGATTCTTTTCTTTTTTCACTCCACATGAGAATAAATTTATCTTCTTTAGATAGTTTCATTTTGTAAAATTAATTATTTAAAGGTGTAGAATCTGAATGGTTTCTGTTGTTTGTTGTTTAAGCAAAATATTTTTATCGTGTTCTAAATTCTCAAGTGCTTGTTCAGTATAATGTCTTATTGTTGTTAAAGTTAAATCTTTTTTTATTTCTACATTAAAAATGGTGGATACTTGTAAAGCTAATTCTTCAATTTTAAGTTGATCTTCATCAATACAAAGCAGAACATTAATTGCACCAGTTTGAATAATATTTGGCTTGAGTTTTAAATTATGAAACGAATTATATAAATAGCTCATAGGGATATCTCCAACAAAAGAAAAGTCTTTCGTTTTTAAATTCATTAATACTTGGTTTTTTTTAAAGATGAAAATTGGAGGTAAATTTTTCATCTTGCCATCTTTAATTACTGTTCCTTTTAAACTAGTATTTAAGAAACATTTGACAAACAAGGGAATTTTTTTATTCTGTAAAGGTTTTATTGTTTTTGGGTGAATAATTTGTGCTCCATAAAAAGCCATTTCAATCACTTCCTCAAAATTTAGTTCTTTAATTAAAACTGCATCTGAAAATTGTTTTGGATCTGCATTCATAACACCTTCAACATCTTTCCAAATTGTTAAGCTAATGGCATTTAAAATATTGGCAAAAATTGCAGCACTAAAATCACTTCCTTCTCTTCCTAAAGTAGTACTTTCATTTTCATCTGTAGCTCCTATAAAACCTTGAGTAACATAAATGGTTTTTTTATTAAATGTTAATGAAATGATTTTTTCAGTTGATGTATTCCAATCTACAATTGCATTTCTAAAATTATTATCTGTTTTTATATAATCTCTAACATCTAACCAAGTATTATCAATTTGATGTTCTTGTAAAAATGAGCTAATAATTTTTGTACTCAATAATTCTCCAATACTTACAATTTGATCATAATAATAATCGTAAGATCTTACTGGATTATCGTGCAAAAGCCATTCAACTTCTGTAAATAAATCTGTTAAATCTTTTGAACAACTTTCTGATGTAGTAGTTAAAATTTCTTTAGTTAAATCTAAATGTTGGTTTTTAATTTCTTCAAAAAGCAATATTGCTTTTGATTGATTTTTTTCATAAAATGCATCAACAACTTTTTCAAGTGCATTAGTTGTTTTGCCCATTGCAGAAACAATAATTACTAAATTATCATTGGCAAACTCTTGTAAAATTTTCGGAATATTTTTTATTCTTTCAATGCTGTTAACAGAAGCTCCTCCAAACTTGAAAACTTTCATACAAAATATTTTATTCAACTATTGAAGTGTGCACCTATTTTTTAAAATCAAATATTAACTGGCAAAAAGCTTTTATTCCAACGTCTAATTTACTATCATCAATATAAAAGTCAGGTGTATGGTGGCTTGGAGCTTCTTCCATGGTTAGTTTAGGGTTTCTTGCTCCTAGATAAAAGAAAAATGCAGGAACCTTTTCTCCATAAAAAGAAAAATCTTCAGCACCCATTTGCCAAGTCCATTGAACAACATTATCTTTTCCAATTGCATTTTTTAATGCAGGTAAAGAAGCTTCAACCAATTTTGGATTGTTATAAGTTACTAAAGTTTTATTTTCAATATTCACTTCTGCAGTGGCACCACTAGCAGCTGCAATTGATGAAGCTGTATGTTTTATTTTTTCTATAACAGCCAATCTCATTTTTGCATCTAAGGTTCTAATAGTACCTTCCATATAAGATTCTTCGGGTATTATATTAAATCGTACTCCACTCTGAATTTTACCAACTGTAATAACAACTGGTGCTTTTGATAAATCAACTTGACGACTTACAATTCCTTGTAAACCTTGAATTATTTGGGCACTAACATAAATAGGGTCAATACCATCCCAAGGATAGGCACCATGACTTTGTTTTCCTTTAACCTTTATAGTAAAAAAATCTGCACTAGCCATAAAAGCTTCTGGTTTGTAATAAATTTTTCCATTATCACCATAGCTTTCAATATGTAGTCCAAAAATGGCATCTGGTTTGGGGTTTTCTAATGCACCTTCTTTAATCATTAATGGTGCACCACCTTCTTCATTATTTGGAGCACCTTCTTCAGCAGGTTGAAATAAGAAAATTACAGTTCCATAAAATTCATTTTTTAATTTTGTTAAAACGGCTGCAGTGCCCATTAAAATTGCAGTATGGGCATCATGCCCACAAGCATGCATAACATTAACTTCACTTCCATTATAGATTGATTTAGCAATAGATTTAAAACTTAAATCATTTCTTTCTTCAACTGGCAATGCATCAATATCTGCTCTAAGAGCAATTACTGGTCCTAGTTTATTAGTTCTTAAAATTGCTTTAACTCCAGTTTTTGCAATCTTTGTTACTTCTAAACCTAATGATTTTAAATAAGTATAAATTTTTTCTTGCGTTTTAAATTCTCTATTTGATAATTCTGGATTTTGATGAAAATCTCTTCTCCACTCAATTACATCAGGTAAAATTTCTGAAACAGTACTTGAGAAGTTTTTTGGCTGAATTTGTGCAATTGTGTTTTCAACAATTAAAAATGTAAGGGTTATTAAGATTATTTTTTTCATAAAAAAATTTTGGTAAAACTAAAATTAAGTGAGTGACAATATTATTATATTTTTAGCAAAAGGCATTTTCCTTTTCAATTCTACATTTTTTAATAACTTTAATCGATGACTAAACAAAAGAAGCAGGAAGAAAAAAAATATGAAGAAATTCATTTTATAGATACAACTAAAGTAGTTTGGAACTATAGTTTATTTAGTGATGAAGATGTAAAAAATTTTCAAGCAGGTACCCATTACTCCATGTATAAATTCTTGGGAAATAAACAATTGGAGGTTCTTGAAAATGTGGGTACATATTTCTCTGTATGGGCTCCAAATGCAACATTTGTAAGTGTTATAGGGAACTTTAATTCGTGGAATACTGAAAGTCATGTATTAATTGTTAGAAAAGATGGAAGTGGAATATGGGAAGGATTTATTCCTAATCTTCCTCAAGGCGAAGCCTATAAATATCATATTCATGGGTACAAAGGTTTAAAGCTTGATAAAGGCGATCCTTATTCTCATTATTGGCAGAAAAGACCAGAAACTGCATCTATCACTTGGCAACCTGATTATAAATGGAAGGACAATTCATGGATGAAGAAAAGAAAAAAAGCAAATGCTTTAAATGCACCATTCTCAGTTTATGAAGTTCATTTAGCTAGTTGGGCCCGACCAGATAAAAATGATGAAGAAACCTATTTTTCGTATAAAGAAATTTCTGAAAAACTAGTTCCTTATGTTAAAGAAATGGGCTTTACACATGTAGAGTTTATGCCTGTAATGGAACATCCATTTGATGGCAGTTGGGGTTATCAAGGTGCAGGATATTTTGCATCAACTTCTCGTTTTGGAACACCTCAAGATTTTGCAGCAGTGGTAGATGCTTTTCATCAAAATGATATTGGTGTTATTTTAGATTGGGTGCCTTCTCATTTCCCTTATGATGCACATGGCTTGTTTATGTTTGATGGAACACATACGTACGAATATGCAGATATGCGTAAGGGTTATCATCCAGATTGGAACAGTTATATTTTTAATTACAAAAGAGGAGAAGTAAAAAGTTTTTTAATAAGTAGTGCTCGTTTTTGGTGTGATATTTTTCATATTGATGGAATTCGTGTTGATGCTGTGAGTTCTATGCTGCGATTAGATTATAGTAGAAATGAAGGTCAATGGGAACCCAATGAATTTGGTGGTAATGGAAATCTTGAAGCCATTTCTTTTATTAAAGATTTAAATGAAACATTATATAGGGATTTTCCAGATATTCAAACTATTGCTGAAGAAGCTACAGATTGGCCAGGTATTAGCAATCCAACACATGCTGGAGGTTTAGGTTTTGGAATGAAATGGATGATGGGTTGGATGCATGATACACTTGATTATTTTAAAAAGGAGCCTTTGTTTCGTCAATTTCATCAAGATAAGTTCACCTTTAGTATGATGTATTACTATGATGAGAATTTTATGTTGCCTTTAAGTCATGATGAAGTGGTTCATGGGAAAAGTCCAATGATTTATAAAATGCCAGGAGATACCTGGCAAAAATTTGCAAATCTTAGATTGTTGTACACTTATATGTTTACACATCCTGGAGCAAAACTATTGTTCATGGGTAATGAGTTTGGAGCAACGAATGAATGGAATTATAAAAGTGAATTGCAATGGGAGTTATTAGATTTTGTGAGTCATGGAGGAATGAAATATTGTGTTCAAAAATTAAATGAACTGTACAAAAATTATCCAGCACTTTATATCAATCAATTCAATGTGTATGGTTTTGAATGGGTAGATGTAAATCACAGAGAAGATGGTGTTATGGTTTATAAACGCAAAGGATTAAAACCAAAAGACGATGTATTAATTGTATTAAACACTACGCCAATTGTAAGAAACAATTGGGAAATTTCTTTACAAGGAAAATATAAATGGAAAGAAATATTTAATAGTGATAGTAAAGAATTTTGGGGAACTGGTGATGTATTTAATCCAGAATTGATTATTGGAGAAAAAGTAGATAAGAAAAGTAAATGGTATAAGATTAAAGTTCACTTACCTGCATTAGGAGCTGTGGTGTTGGGATAAAAAATGTTGTTGATATTTCATTCTTCTTTCACAATTTAAAATTCAACATTATTAATTACTCCCTACACAATTCTCTAATAATACTTTCATGTTGAGGAAACTCTTTGCGAAGTTCATCAGCTTTTGCAAGTTCAAATTCTTCAAAATCGAAGCCTGGAGCAACTGTGCATCCAACAAAAGAAAAAGAAGATTCTTTTAATGGTCTACTAGCAAACCAACAATTTGCAGGAACAGTAAAGTTGAAATATTGACCCAACTTAATATTGGCACCTAAAGTAAAAGTAATTAAATCGCCTTCTTTATCAATTACATAAACATTTAATGGATCTCCACAGTAAAAATGCCAACATTCATCACTTTTAATTCTATGAAAAGCTGAGAAGTTCCCTTGCTCTAATAAAAAATAAATAGCTGTTGAACTAACTCTGTCTCCTTTAAAACCCTTTGGCAACGCAGATTGTGAAAGAATAGTTTCTGAACGATAAGATTCTCTGTAATAACCACCTTCAGGATGTGGCATTAATTTATATTCTTCTATAAGCTCTTGTGCTGTTATCATAATTTTATTTATTGCAAATTTATTCCTCACATTAATTCTAATTCTATCAATTTTGTTTTATTCTAAATTTCGAAAATGATTATAATTAAAACAGCCCAGGAAATTAATCAATACCTTCTACATAAGCGAATTAAAAATATCCAAATTGGTTTTGTTCCTACTATGGGTGCATTACATAATGGTCATATTTCGTTAATTCAAGAAAGTAAAAGCAAAACAGATCTTACAGTTTGTAGCATTTTTGTTAATCCTACTCAATTTAACGATACCTTAGATTTTGAAAAATATCCTATAACAATAGAAAATGATATTTTGATGTTAGAAAAAGCAGGCTGTGATATTTTATTTTTTCCATCAGTACAAGAAATATATCCTTCAAAATCTAATACAGAAAAAATATATAATCTAGGTTTTATAGAAACTGTTTTTGAAGGAGTTTATCGCCCAGGGCATTTTAATGGAGTTTGTATGGTGGTTGAAAGATTATTAAATATTGTAAACCCTCATCGGCTTTTTTTAGGACAAAAAGATTATCAACAATGTATTGTAATTAAGAAATTAATTGAAATTATAGGTGTTGATATTGATGTTAAAATTTGTTCAACACATAGAGAATTCAATGGTTTAGCAATGAGTAGTAGAAACAGAAGACTCAAAGAAAATCAACTATATCAGGCATCTGCAATTTATCATTGTTTTCAAGATATCAAAAAAAATGTATCAAAAAACAATTTTAAGAATATAATTGAACAGGCTAAAACCACATTATTAAACAGTGGGTTTGATAAAATAGATTATCTCAATTTTGCGAATGCAAATTCACTTGAACCTATTGAAAAATGGGATGATAAAACACCAATTGTGATTTTAGTTGCTGCTTTTATAGGTGGTGTTCGTTTAATTGATAATATGCGATTAACGAATTAGTAAAAATTTACTAAAACGATTAACTACTTTTGCAATCAATTTAATTTGAATTTATGACTCCAAAAAAAGTTGCTGATAGTTTAACCATTATGAACGAATTGGTATTGCCAAATGATACCAACACTTTTGGTAATTTAATGGGAGGAAGATTAATGTATTGGATGGATATTGCTGCTGGTATTGTTGCTGTTAGACATAGCAATGCACCTTGTATGACTGCTAGTGTAGATAATTTAAGCTTTAAAACACCTATTAAATTGGGCAATCTTGTTTCAATAGAAGCAAAAATTACCAGAGCTTTTAATACTTCAATGGAAATTCATTTAAAAGTTTGGGGAGAAGATAGTATACAACAATACAGGTATATAAGTAATGAAGCTTATTTTACATTTGTTGCCCTAGACCCCAATAACAAACCACGTTTAGTTGCTCAAGTTGTTCCAGAAACTGAAGAAGAAATAGCTTTGTATGATGGGGCATTAAGAAGAAGACAATTGCGTTTAATTCTTGGAGGAAAATTAAAGCCAGACGATGCTAATGAATTGAAAGCGTTGTTTATTAAGCCTTAAATTAAATTGTTTTTAATTCAATTTTAAATGTTGTGCCTTTGCCTAATTCACTATGCTTTATGTAAATTTTTCCTTTATGAAATTGTTCTACAATTCGTTTAGTTAAAGTTAAGCCTAAGCCCCAACCACGTTTTTTTGTAGTAAAACCTGGCTTAAAAACTTTGTTAATATTTCGTTGACTAATGCCTTTGCCATCATCTGTAATTTCAATTTCAATTTTTTCTTGATTTTTTTTCATAAATACTTTTATGTTTCCTTTTCCTTCCATAGCATCCAAAGCGTTTTTCAATAAATTCTCTATCACCCAATCAAATAATGGGGGAGAAATCATTGTATAAATTTCATTTTCTGTTGTTATAAGATTAAAATTTACATGCTGACCTGCACGTTTTTTAATATACTCCATCATGGTGTTAACCTGTTCAACAATATTTTTTTCTTCAAGTTGAGGTGTACTACCAATCTTACCAAAACGATCAGAAATTAATAGAAGCCTATTTACATCTTTCTCCATTTCTGGAACAATATTTTCGTTCCCTTTAATTTCTTTCAACATTTCTAACCAACCTTCTAAACTACTTACTGGAGTACCTAATTGATGTGCAGTTTCTTTAGCAAGGCCTGCCCATACTTGATTTTGAGTACTTCTATAGCTAGTTTGTAAAGCAATTAAAACAATAATTATAAAAAGTATTACTATAATAAGTTGTATAATGGGATAATACTTTACTTCTTTTAATAATTTAGATTCACCATAATATACTTTATTGATTTGTGTAGAGTCTAATTGATTTTTCCAAACAATTGGATCATGTATTTTTTTGAGTTCAT
>JAYVBS010000109.1:0-3497 GCA_043750315.1 Chitinophagaceae bacterium | reverse complement strand
GGTGTTTCACCACAACCAGCACAAGCTCCTGAGAATTCAAATAATGGTTCTAAAAATTGTGCACCATGAACAGTGGAGAAATTAATTTCTGAACGATTGTTCCAAGGTAAATCTTCGAAGTATTGAATTTCTTTTTTTGATTTTTCTAAGATGGGTTCTTTCTCAGTCATGTTTATCGCTTTCTTTAAACGATTGAGAGGATCTGTAACTGGACAAGCTTCTATGCATAAATTACAACCAGTACAATCTTCAGTATACACTTGAAGTGTATATTTTGTTTCAGGAAAACCACGAGAATTAATTGGTGCAGAAGGAAAACCTTCTGGAGCTTTTTTCAAAAATCCTTCATGATAAAACTTTGCTCTAATAACACTATGAGGACATACATAAGCACAGTTGCCACATTGAATACATAAGTCAGGCTCCCAAACAGGCACCTGATCAGAAATATTTCTTTTCTCCCATTTAGTTGTTCCACTTGGATAAGTGCCATCAATTGGCATTTTGCTAACAGGCAACTCATCTCCATGCCCACTCATCATCATTGCTGTTACTTCTTTTACAAAATCAGGAGCATTGTTAGAAACTACTGATAATGCAGCTTCTAAAGGTTTTGCATGTTCTGGAATAACCACTTCAAATAAATTTTCTAAAGTAGAATCAACTGCTTTAAAATTTTTCTCAACTATTGCTTTGCCTTTTTTTGAATATGTTTTTTCAATGGCATATTTTATTTTTTCTATAGCTTCATCTTTTGGCAGCACACCACTTAAAGCAAAATAACAAGTTTGCATAATGGTGTTAATTCTACCATTCATGCCTGTATCTTTTGCAACAGTGTTGGCATCAATTACAAATAGTGAAAGTTTTTTGTTGATGATTTCTTGTTGAATGGAACCTGGTAAATAATTCCACACTTCATCTTTTGAATATGGACTATTAACTAAAAACTTACCACCTTGTTTAATAAAATTCAACATTTCAACTTTTTCTAAAAAGTTAAATTGATGACAAGCTATAAAATTAGCAGCAGTAATTAAATATGGTGCACGTATTGGTTTTGGTCCAAAACGTAAATGAGAAACAGTTCTTGCACCAGATTTTTTTGAATCGTAAACAAAATATCCTTGAGCAAACAAATCAGTGTTTTCACCAATAATTTTGATGGTGTTTTTATTTGCACCAACAGTTCCATCTGCTCCCAAACCAAAGAATAATGCTTGATTCCATTCAGATTCATCTAAAGAATATGAAGCATCGTAATCAATACTTTTAAATGAAACATCATCATTAATACCAATTGTAAAATGATTTAATGATTGATTAGAACTATTAATATCATTCTTTTTCATTTCATCAAAAACACCTTTTACCATTGCTGGTGTAAACTCTTTTGAAGAAAGTCCATAACGACCACCAGTTATTTTAGGCATTACAGCAAGAGTATTTGTTTGAATACCTTCTACTAATGCTGATAAAATATCTTGATACATGGGTTCTCCATTTGCACCAGATTCTTTGGTTCTATCTAATACAGTAATTGTTTTTACAGTTTTAGGAATTGCTTTTAAAAAATGAGTAATTGAAAAGGGGCGATATAATCGAACTTGAATAACGCCTGTTTTTTCTCCATCTTTATTTAATTGATGTACAGTTTCAGTTACTGTTTCACCACCCGATCCCATAATAACTATTACATGTATTGCATCAGTGGCTCCAGAATATTCAAACAAATCATATTTACGGCCAGTTAATGTTGCAAAATCTTTCATCACTTCATCAATTATGGTAGAGGCTTTGTCGTAAAATAGATTTACTGTTTCTCTTGCTTGAAAATAAATATCTGGATTTTGTGCTGTGCCTCTGATGAAAGGATTATCAGGATTTAAAGCTCTTTTGCGATGGTCAAAAATTAATTCATCGGGTAGCATGTGTTTAATTTGTTCATCACTTAAAAGTTCTAATTTATTTACTTCATGCGATGTTCTAAACCCATCAAAAAAATGCATGAATGGAATTCTAGATTTTAATGTTGCAACTTGTGCAATTAAAGCAAAATCATGTGCTTCCTGAACACTTGCAGAACTTAACATTGCAAAGCCTGTTGTTCTTGCCGCCATTACATCTTGATGATCGCCAAAAATTGAAAGACCTTGTGCTGCTAAAGATCTTGCTGCAATATGAAATACAGCAGGAGTAAGTTCCCCAGCAATTTTATACATGTTGGGTAACATTAACATTAATCCTTGTGAGGCTGTAAAAGTTGTTGTTAATGCACCAGTTTGTAAAGCTCCATGCACTGTGCCTGCAGCACCAGCTTCACTTTGCATTTCTATAACATGAGGAATATTTCCCCAAATATTTTTTATTCCTTTTGCACTCCATTCATCTGCAAGTTCTGCCATATTTGATGAAGGCGTAATTGGATAAATGGCACAAATTTCATTTACTCTATAAGCAACATAAGCAGCAGCTTCATTTCCATCTATAGTAGCTATCATTTTATTTTTAGTAGACATCTTAATTAATTTTTTCTGGTTCTGGAATCATTTCAATTGCATGACAAGGGCATTGTTCGTAACAAACAGAACAGCCAGTGCATGAATCATAATTAAATTGATAACGATTCCCTGGTCCTAAATTAATAATGGCATCTTCAGGACATGCACCAAAACAACCATCACATTCAAAACAATTACCACAACTTAAACATCTTTGAGCTTCGTATTTCACTTCATTTTCTGGCAAACCTGCTATTACTTCATCAAAACTTTTTATAGCAATTTGAGGATCTAATTTTTCTTGCTCTTTTTGTGGAGCTTCTGTTTTGTACCACATGTGAAGCCTTTTATAGGCTGCTGTTGGATGCTTTGGAGGTTTTTGAAAAGGTTCTCCTTTTAAATATGCATCAATATATTTTGCTGCTTTTTTTCCATGACCAATTGCAATGGTTGCACTTCTTTCTCCAGGAATAATATCACCACCAGCAAAAATTCCATCGTGGCCAGTCATTCTTTCATTATTGATAATTGGAGTACCATCTTCTTTAAATAATATACCAGCAATATTTTTTAAATAAAAATTATCAACTTCTTGTCCTAATGCTAGTATGAGAGAATCAAGATTGTAGGTTTCAAATTCACCAGTGCCCACTGCTTCTCTTTTTTCAACCTTCATTATTTCGACAGAGCAAACTTTATTTTCAATTGACTTAATCTGTCTTAAAAATTTAATTTCTACACCTTCAGCAATAGCATCATCAGCTTCAAAATCGTAAGCTGGCATTAGCTTTCTATCACCAGAATATAAAATAGTTGGCTCTGCACCTAATCTTTTTACCACTCGGGATAAGTACATGGCTAATTTTCCTCCACCATAAATAATAACTTTTGCTCCATCAATTTGTACTATTCCTTGATGAAAAGTTTTTAAAAATTGAAAAGCATCTAGAATTGGAATTGATTGATCAAAATCGAAAGGTTCTTTTTTGCTAATAT
>JAYVBS010000108.1:0-3535 GCA_043750315.1 Chitinophagaceae bacterium | reverse complement strand
CAAATACAATACTTGCAATTCCATTAGATGTCATAAAAGCAATATTCACCTTGCTTAAATCTGTTGGTGAAACAATGCTTTGTTGATAGAATAACATTAAAATAAAAACTAAAGCTCCCAACCCATAAAATAAATGAGGTATAAAGTTTATACCGATATAAATGATTAAAGCTCCACAAATAATATGAAAAATTCTAGAAATTAATAAGGCATTCTTTTTGCCAATTAAAGTTGGTATTGAGTGAAGTTTATTTTCCTTATCAAATTCTTCATCCTGCAATGCATAAATAATATCGAAACCACTTACCCAAAATAAAACAACAAAAGAAAATAGAATTGGCAATACTTCAAAAGTTGCATTTAAGGCTATGTAAGCACCAATAGGAGCAAGAGATAAACCTAAACCTAAAACTAAATGGCACAAAGCAGTAAACCTTTTTGTATAACTATAAAACAAAATAACAAATAATGCTATAGGAGCCAATGCGAATGCCATATTATTTATAAAATAACAACTTAATAAAAAAATTATACAAGATACAATGGTGAGTATAAGAGCATTTTTTGCTTTGATAATTCCCGATGGAATTTCTCTAATTTTTGTTCTTGGATTTTTGGCATCAATATTTCTATCTAAGTATCTATTAAAAGCCATTGCAGCACTTCTTGCAGAGATCATACAAATTATTACTAAAATTAATTTGATGCCAATATCTGTTAAAAAGAACGATTGAAATGCTTTTGAAGAATTTTCTTGCACACCAAAATTATAATCTTTAATGCCTAAACTAAAACCAATAAAAGCAAAAGGTAAAGCAAAAATGCTATGAGAAAATTTTATAAGGCTGAGGTAATTTTTTAGTTTATACATAAAACTAAAACTAATTCAATTTTGAAGGAACAATTAAATCAAATGCTGGTATAGG
Organism: Chitinophagaceae bacterium; assembly: GCA_043750315.1. Taxonomy (GTDB): domain Bacteria; phylum Bacteroidota; class Bacteroidia; order Chitinophagales; family Chitinophagaceae; genus CAIVPM01. Next base: position 2,609 of record JAYVBS010000108.1, on the reverse strand, counting down.
TACTTTAAAAAATTGTTTAGTATCTAAATTTTCCATAGTATAATAACCATGCATTTTTCCCATTTCAGTTTTTAAATTACATCCACTTACATAAGAGTATTTTTCTCCTTGTTTTAAAATTGGGTACTCTCCAACAACTCCTTCTCCATCTACCTCTCTTTTTTCTGCATTGCTATCATAAATATACCAATGACGTTTTTGTAGTTGAATAGTATATGAATTGTGGTTTTCAATAGTTATTTTATAGGCAAACATGAACTCTGCATTCAAAGGATTACTATATCCTTCCTGATAAAAAGTTTCAACAGTAATTTCAACACCTTCTGAAATTTTTGATATCATAATATGGCAAAGATAAGCAGATAAATTATTTTAATGAAGCAATATCAAATCTCCATTTATCATATTTTTTAATTCATATATATTTTTTACTTTCCTTTAAATACTTTTGAAAAAATTTTTCAGATGAAACAACTGACTATTTGTATTCTGTTACTTTTCTTTTTATGTGGCATTAATGCACAAAATATTGATTCAACTAATAAAATTCAAAAAGATTATCAGTTAAATATCACAAAAACAATTACTCCAGTAAAAGTTGATGGAGTATTAGATGATGTTATTTGGCAAACTTCTGAAAACGCAACAAATTTTTGGCAAAAATTTCCAAAAGATAATGTGAAAGCATTTAGAAAAACTACTGCACAAGTTGCTTTTGATGATAATTTTTTATACATTGCATTTACTGTTGAAGATACTGGTAATGCTGTAATTCAGTCGTTAAAAAGAGATTTTGGACATGATGGACAAGATGGTGTTGCAGTAATTTTAGACCCCTTGAATTTACATACAAATGGATTGTTTTTTGTTGTAAATGCATTTAATAGTCAGAGTGAAGATCAATTAAGTGCTAATGGAAATATAAATTGGAGCTGGGATAATAAATGGTATAGTGCAACCAAACAAAATGCTAATGGTTGGACAGCAGAAATGGCTATACCATTTAAAACATTACGCTACGATGCTAGCAAAAAAAATTGGGGAATAAATTTTATTCGTATTGATACCAAATCGAATGAATATAGTTGTTGGACCCCAGTTCCAGTAAATTTTGCATCTTATAATCTAGGCTACACAGGTGTAATGTTTTGGAAAGAAAAACCCCCAAATCCAGGCAGCAATATTGTTTTGCAACCCTATATTACATCAAGTGTTGATGAAAATAGGCAAAATAAAGAACCATTAAAAGCTTATGGTAATGCAGGTTTCGATAGTAAAATTACACTTTCTTCTTCTTTAAATTTAGACCTTACTGTAAACCCAGATTTCTCTCAAGTTGATGTAGACAGACAAGTTACTAATCTTTCTCGATTCAATATTTTCTTCCCTGAAAGAAGAACATTTTTTTTAGAAAATTCCGATTTACTTACCAACTTTGGTATTCCACCAATTAGGCCTTTTTATTCAAGAAGAATTGGTGTAGATGGCGATGGTAATCGAGTTCCAATTCTTTTTGGAGCAAGACTTTCAGGAAATTTATCTAAAAAAACAAGAATTGGAGTGATGAATGTTCAAACAGGTAAAACAGATAACTATGCCTCTGAAAATTATTCTGCTATTAGTGTTAGTCAAAGAGTTTTAAAACGATCTTCAGTTTCTGGTTATTTTTTAAATCGACAAGCATTTTTAAGCGATGAACAAAAACATAAAGACCCATCATTAGAATTTGGCAGAAATTCAGGATTGTCGTTTGAATATACTAACTTAAAGGGCAATTGGAATGGTTGGGCAGCTTATCACAATTCTTCAAAGCCAAATATTAGTGGAGATAATAATTATTATGGAATTGGATATCAATATAATGGAAGAACTTTTGGCAATGTATTAGACTTTACTAAAGTTGGCACAAATTACTATACTGATATGGGTTTTGTAACTCGAATTTCAAATTATGATGCAGGAAGAGACACATCTATTCGAGTAGGATTTAAACAAGTTTATGTTGAAACATATTTCAAAATATTTCCAAAAAAAGGGAAAGTAAATATTCATAATTTTTCTATAGAAAATTTTATTGTTTGGAACCCCGATAATACAATTAATGAGCAGGAACATAATTTGAGTTATAGTTTAAATTTTACAAACACTGCAAACCTTAGAATTTTCTCTAGTTTGAATCAGTCTAATTTATTATTTCCAACAGCCTTTACCATTGGTACTCCATTGCCTGCTAAAAGCTATGATTATAGTCAATTTGGATTAGGGTATAATTCTGATTTTAGAAAACAATTCAATTATGGAGTGAGATTATCTGGTGGAAAATTTTATAACGGAAATATAATATCAAGCTCAGTTAATTTAAATGTTCGTCGTCAACCACATTTTAATTTATCTATAAATTTCGAGTATTATAAACTTGTTTTTCCAGATAATTATGGAACCAATGAATTGTTTTTAATTTCTCCAAGAATAGAATATAATTTTACTACAAATTTATTCTGGACAACTTTTTTACAATATAATACACAAAGCAATAATTTTAATATAAATAGTCGTTTGCAATGGAGATATAAACCAATGAGCGATTTATTTTTGGTTTATACCGATAA
>JAYVBS010000107.1:0-3539 GCA_043750315.1 Chitinophagaceae bacterium | reverse complement strand
GTTTCTGTTTGCCACCAAGTATCTACTATTGGACATTTTTTCTTACCAATATTCTCATCATACCAATGCCAAGCTTCTTCATTAATAGGTTCTCCAACAGTTCCTAAAACTTTGAGTGAGGATAAATTTTTTCCTTCTAGTGGGGCTGTTCCAAAACTCATTAAGCTTCTAATTACTGTTGGTGCTGTGTATAAAATATTTACTTGATGTTTATCAATAATATCCCAAAATCTTCCTGCATTAGGAAAAGTAGGAATGCCTTCGAACATAACAGAAGTTGCCCCAGCACTTAAAGGACCATAAACAATATAACTATGCCCAGTTATCCAACCAATATCGGCTGTGCAAAAATGAATTTGTTCTGGTTGATATTGAAACACATTGATAAAAGTATAATTCGTCCAAACCATGTACCCAGCACTGGAATGAACAACGCCTTTGGGTTTACCAGTAGAACCAGAAGTATATAAAATAAACAAAGGATCTTCGGCATCCATTTCTTCTGCAGGAAAATTTATACCTCCGTTTTGTTCTAACTGTGTTTCTGCAAAATCCATTTCATCTTCCCACCAAAGATCTCTTCCTTTAATCATTGAAACGGGTGTTCTTGTTCTTGTATAAACAATTACTTTTTTCACTACTTTATTTCCTATCAAAGCATCATCAATAACAGATTTTAAAGGAATCACTTTTTCTCCTCTATAAGCACCATCACAAGTAACAATAAATTCTGCTTGAGCATCTTCTAACCTATCAGCAATACTTTGAGCACTAAAGCCTCCAAAAATTACAGAATGAATGGCTCCAATTCTTGCACATCCCAAAACAGCATAAGCCAATTCTGGTACCATGCCCATATAAATACAAACACGATCTCCTTTTTTAACTCCATTGTTTTTTAAAACTTGTGCAAACTGGCAAACCCTTTTGTGCAAACGATTATAGGTAACAACACGAACTCTTTCATCTGGATGATTTGGCTCCCAAATGATTGCAGTTTTTTCACCAAGTGTAGCCAAGTGTCTATCAATACAATTTTCTGTAATATTTAATTTTGCACCTTTAAACCATTCAATTTTAGGTTCGCTAAAATTCCAATTTAAAACAGAATCCCATTTCTTTTTCCATGTAAAATGTTCCGCAATTTCTGCCCAAAAAGTTTCTGGTTGTTCGAGACTTTTTTTATACTCAGATTGATATTGTTCAAAAGATTTTATTTGATAGGCAACACTCATGGGTAAATTCTTTTTTTTAGGAGTATAAAGTTAAGGTATAGATTTTTTGCTACTATTTTTTATTGATGTATGTTGGCATCTCATTTCTTTAAAAATATGTCAGACCAAAATAAAAGTATTTGGAAAGTTATTTCTGCGTCTTCATTAGGAACATTAATCGAGTGGTACGACTTCTATATTTTCGGAAGTTTAGCTACAATTATTTCTGAGAAATTTTTTCCTTCAGCAAATCCAACTACTGCATTTTTAGCAACTTTGGCAACATTTGCTGCAGGTTTCATAGTAAGGCCTTTTGGTGCTTTATTTTTTGGAAGATTAGGAGATATTGTAGGAAGAAAATATACCTTTTTATTGACATTAGTAATAATGGGCTTAAGTACTTTTTTAATTGGATGTATTCCTACTTATGACAGTTTTGCTTTTGCTCCTTTTTTAATTTTAATCTTACGTTTATTACAAGGGTTGGCTTTAGGAGGAGAATATGGAGGTGCTGCAACTTATGTAGCCGAACATGCACCTGTAAACAAAAAAGGGTTTTATACTAGTTGGATACAAACCACTGCCACACTGGGTTTGCTGCTTTCATTAATTGTAATTATTACATTGCAAAAATTAATGAGTGCTGAAGATTATAATAATTGGGGTTGGCGTTTACCTTTTTTATTCAGCATTGTTTTGGTAATTGTGTTTATTATAATTCGATTGAAGATGCAAGAAAGTCCCTTGTTTACAGAGCTTAAGGAAAAAGGTACAACATCAACAAATCCTATTAAAGAAAGTTTTGGTAAAAAACAAAATTTGAAATTAGTTTTATTAGCATTGTTTGGTGCAACTATGGGCCAGGGTGTTGTTTGGTACACAAGCCAATTTTATGCTCAAACATTTTTATTAAAAACTTGTGGGATAGAATCTACTCAAGCCAACACTTGGCTAGGCTTTGCATTGGTAATTGTAACACCATTTTTTATTTTCTTTGGTTGGTTGAGTGATAAAATTGGAAGAAAATCTATCATGCTAACGGGCATGTTGTTAGCCATTATTTGTTACAGACCAATTTTTAAAACATTTTATCAAGATGCAGATATAAAAAATAAAATTGAGGTTTCGTCATCGATAAAAATTGAGAAAAAAATAAACGAACACAAAACATCAGATTCATTAATCATAAAAACAACTCATGCAACATATACAGATAGTTCAATGGTTATTTTAAAAGAAACATTTACTCAAGAAACAAAAAAATTAGATAATATTAAATTGCTTGAAACTAAAAAAACATTAACACTTTCATCATCATATCAAATAAAATTTATTTCATTAATGTTTATATTGGTGTTGTTTGTAACCATGGTATATGGGCCCATTGCTGCTTTTTTAGTTGAGTTATTTCCTACAAAAATTAGATACACTAGTATGAGCTTGCCTTATCATATTGGCAATGGAGTTTTTGGTGGCCTAGTTCCTTTTATTGCAACATTAATTACACTAAGTCCGAATAGTAATTATTTAAGTGGGTTGTGGTATCCTATAGGTGTTGCTGGTGTTTGCTTTATTATTGGATTGTTATACTTAAACAAAAAACAAAATGCTTAATAGATTAAAAAAATATTTAGGTGCAGTGTGGATTATTATTTCCATTGTTGCAGTTATTGCTTTAATTATTGGTGCAATACAAAATATTGACCTTCATGGAAAGCTTGATATTAATAAACCAATGCCATGGATAATTATTATTGTTATATTTATACCAATTGCAATTGGACTTTCTCTTTTTGGCTGGTATGCTTTGCAGGAAGAATATTCAAAAAAAAATAATTAATGAAGCAATTTGTGCTGAGATGTTCGTTAGTGTTTATGATGTTATTGCTATCTCATGCACAAAAACTTTTTGCTCAGTGTAATGCAACTGTAATTTTTAAAGAAGATTTTGGTACAGGAGCTAATGGCTATGGCCCTGCATTAAATACAAACATCACCAGTTATAATTATAATGCAACAGGCTCTTTGGCTGATGGTGATTATAGCATAAGAAAAACTGCAGCTCCATTAAATGGACAAACAATTTATTCTACATGGCATTTGGGTTTTGATCATACTGGCAATAATGGTTATATGATGGTGATTAATGCCTCGTATAATTCTGGTAAATTTTACGAAACTCAAATTAATAATTTATGCAGTGGTTCAACAATAAAGTTTTCTGCATGGCTAGCAAACCTTTTAAAATTAGGCGTTTCAGACCCACTAGATCCTAATGTAAAATTTGAAATTAAAAGTGCAGTTACAGGAATGGTATTGGGTAGC
>JAYVBS010000106.1:0-3545 GCA_043750315.1 Chitinophagaceae bacterium | reverse complement strand
GTTTTAAAAAATAACCAGATTTAAATGCAACAATGGGATTAAAAAATAATTTAAACCAACTGCTTCGTTTTCCTTGATCAAATAAAGCTTGGGCTTGTATAGTTGTGAATTTATTTTGCTGTGTTAATACTTCCTCAACAGTATAATAACTATAATGATGAATATCTCCTTTCAAAAAAATTGTTGTGCAGTTGCTTTGCATTTCAATTTTTTCGTGAATATTTAATCCACCCCATTTTCCTTTTTGCTGATTAAACAATCTTAATTTTTTATCAGGATACCAAGTGCCATGTTTTATCCATTTACCACAAAAATTGCTTAGCCTATTCATTAAGTAAGCATCATTTGGAAAGTTGTTTTGTTTAACTTGCTTAATCGATTGAATAAGCTCTGAACTTAAACATTCATCAGCATCTAAACACAACACATACTGATTTTTACAAAGATTTAGAGCATAATTTTTTTGTTCAATATACCCTAAAAAAGATTGGCTAAAGAACTTAGCTCCATATTGTTTACAAATATTTTCAGTGTTATCAGTCGAGTTAGAATCTACCACTACAATTTCATTGGCAATGTCTTTAATACTATCTAAACATCGAGCAATGTTTTTTTCTTCATTGAAAGTGATAATGGAAACTGAAAGTGGTTGCATTGAAATAATTTCAATACAAATTTAAATAACTATTGGTTACGCTAAGGAGAGAACTAATTTAATTATACTTCTTTACTTTTTTAGTGAACCAGAAAAAAATCTTTATTTTGAATGTTAATACTAATTACAATTTTGTGTTGAGATTCAAAATTGAAAATATTAATAATATTATTGCATTAATTAATTACAATTAAATCATGAGATATAAACTAGATGAAACTTCATTTGGAAAAGGACAAGTTTTTGAGAATTTTATTTTAAATGAAATTTTTGTTAAAACAAAATATGATTTAATTCACAGAACAAACAATTTTTCAGAAAACTCAATTCGATTTTCAGAGGAATCTAAGAATCCCGATTTTAAATTTAGATGTAAAGAAACCCAAAAGGAGTTTTATGTAGAAGCAAAATATAGATCAGGTTTTAACTCAAATAACAAATTAAATATTTTCGAAATAGATCAATTTAATCGATTTAAGAAAATCAATGATACAGAATGCCCCGTATTCATTGTTATTGGATATGAAGGGCTTCCCAAAAATCCTAAATATCTTAGTTTTATTAGAATTGACAAACTAAAATATCTTGCCCTCTATAGTTCAGCCTTAAAAGAATTTGAGATTGAGAAGGCCCCTTTTTCTAATAAATTATTAAATAAAAGTTTTACTACAATTGGAGTTAAGCCAAATAAAATAAACACAAGAAATAAAATTATTACAGGGGTAATTTTTTTAGTATTAATATTTTTATTCTACTCTTTACTTAATAATAGTAAATCAGATGTTCAGGTTGAAAATAATTTAAAAAATAACATAAAGAATTATTATTTATCAATTGAAAATAATAATCTAGAGGTATTAGATTATTATATAAATAGTAAAGTAGATAGATGGTATAGTGATTACAATATTAGTTTAAAAGATGTTAAAAATATTACTCAAAATTATTTAAACAATTACCCTTATCATAAAGTTAAAATTGACTGGAGTACATTCCGTTGTGTCAAACTACCTAATGGAAATAACAATGTTAGTTATAATATAGATTACACTTTAAAAGGAAAGAAGTGGAGTACTTATAAAAAATATAAAATTAAAATTAATGCAATTTGGAATAAAGAAAACAAAATAGTAAGTATGTATGAAGAAATAGAAACTTAGTTATACTTCTTCACTTTTTTAGTGAACCAGAAATCTCTATAGCTAATGGTTAAGCCTATTTGAGTAATGTTTTCTTTTACTAATCCATTACTTGTATTTCCTCTACCACCAATTTCAATATTGGCTTGTAAACCTAAACCGCTTCTGTTTAACTGAGTTCCTGCACCAAGAGTTACACCCCACTCTTTTAATTGAGTACCATAAATATTTAGGTAAGATTTATTATAATAAAAACCTGCTTGCAAAAAACTTTGTTCGTAAACTGCTGTATTGCCTTTGTTATCTCTTACAATAATGTTTTTTGTGTATTGCATACCAGCACTAATTCTACTACTATTAGTTAAAGAATAATTGGTACCACTATAACGTAAGCTGCTCCAGTTTTGAGCAGAATAATCTAAAACAAAAGTGTATTTATTTTTTAATGTTGCAGCTATTCCTATAGTACCCATTATTGGTAATGCAGTATAATTTTCTCTTCTTTCATTAACATTTTTTAAAGTGGTATTGCCATCTGTAACTTTTAGTTGATAATCGGCATTGATGTTTGTTCTCAAAGAACCTGTTGCCCCTAAAGAAACATTCCAATCTTTATTAATTTGTTTTTTATATAATATTCCTCCTTTAAAGTATGGAGCTGATAAAACAATGTTTCGATCTGTAGATAAAACACTATCTGTTATTGAGCTATAAATTATTTCTTTATCATCAAACTGACCAAAAAGAAATGAAGATTGAATACCTATACTTAAGTTTTTTGCTATTAAAAAACTATTGGTTAAGTATAACAAATTACTGCTACCTGTGCCTTCATATTTAGCATCGACAGAAAAGTTTCCACCTTGAATTTTCTTTACTCCTGTAAAAGAATAATTGGCATTACTAAAAGGTAAAATACCCATACTTAAACCCCATTTTTTTGATGGCTTAATAGCAAACGATAATCGTTTAAACTGCATATCATTACTTTGATTGGCAGTGTTAATAGTAATTGGGCTACCAGAAAATCCTACATTTTTATAACGAATAGATAAGTCAAAATAAAAAGGATTTCTAAATGTTGGATTTTCTAAAAAAGAAAAAGAAGCTGGATTTCCGACATAAAAATAACGATCACTATGTAGTGCAACACCTGCATGTCCTAAACCTGATGTTCTGTCAAAATAACTTTTTTCAATATCGCCTAAACCAATAATGGAATATGGTGAGCTGGTATTTTGAGCAAACATTTTTCCTAAGCAAAAACAAATAATTAGCGTTATGCCAAATTTCTTCATGGTATAATTTTATTTAACTGCTGCGTAAAATATTTGCAACTCAATTTTTCCTAAATTATTATTCTTATTGCCAACAACTACTCTCGAAAAATGATTTTCAAAACTTGGCTTTGGAGGAATAAACAATAATCCTTCACCTGGAATAATATTCGAATTACTTATAATTTCTTTTACATATTCTGTTAAGTCGTATTGGTATGATGTATTCTCTCCTAAAAAATAATCGGTTTGTAATAACCCTAACTGAATGGCTAATGAACCAGCAGTAGTAACATAAGCCAAATCATTTCCAATACCATTATTAGCATTGGTATTCGACAATCTAAGTACTGGTGGTAAGTAATAAGTAGTGCTGTAAGATCCTTTTAATGGAGAAATGATTAAAGCTGCTTTTAAAACTTTTGCAAAATTTGGAACTTTCAACAAGGTTTTTAAAGTTGGAAATCTCATTTT
>JAYVBS010000105.1:0-3549 GCA_043750315.1 Chitinophagaceae bacterium | reverse complement strand
GTTAATTTCGACGACCTTGAATTAACAATGGAGAAAACCATAAAACATGTACAACAAATAAAAAACACTATCAAAGCCATTAAAGAAAATAATATTCTAAAAATGTATGTCGATGAAAATGTGTTAAACTTTATGGGCAGCAGAGAGTTTGAATCTTCCATCATGGTAAGTGAACATATTGAAGCAACAGTCGCGTTTATTGACATCTGCAGTTTTACTGCCATTAGCGAAACTGAAAAACCCAATGCTGTTGTAAATCTTTTAAATAAATATTTCGATATTATAGTTAAAGAAATTATTGTTCAAAACGGAAGCATTGATAAATTTATAGGCGATGCAGTAATGGCTGTTTTTCAAGATGAATATCATTTAGATAGAGCCATTGATGCTTGTTTGGCTGTAAGAGAAAAATTAAAAAATATACCTAACGAAACTGGTAATTTATTTTTTACTCCTAAAGTTTCAATTGGTATTAATTCTGGCGAAATGATCTCTGGTAATATTGGATCATCTAGTTTAAAACGATTAGATTATACAGTTATAGGCGATACAGTTAATACAGCTCAACGCTTACAATCAGCAGCAAAAGAAAATCAAATTTTAATTTCAGAAATTTCATACGAAAAAGTAAAAGAATCATTTAACTGTAATCATATTGGTAAAGTAGAATTAAAAAATAAAATAAATCCAATTGAAGTATACGAAGTGCTAGATTAATTTTTTTTATAAAAACATCATTTAATGAAAAAAATATTATTTTTCTTATTCTGTCTTCCATTTTTTTCTTTTTCACAACAAGCCGATATTGTAATTAGAAATGGAAAACTTTTAGATGGAACTGGCAACTCATGGCGATATGCCGATGTTGCTATTACGTCTAATAAAATTGTTGCAATTGGAAAATTAAATGAATGGAAAGCCACCAAAGAAATTAATGCAAACGGACTTTATATAGCTCCTGGCTTTATAGATGTGCATACTCATATTGAAGATGATGAAATTAAAAACCCACTTGCAAGTAATTTTATTTACGATGGAGTTACGTCTGTAGTTACAGGAAATTGCGGATTATCTAAAACCGATTTCGGAACTTACTTTAAGATGTTTGATAGCTTAAAACTATCTATTAATGTTGCAGCCCTCATTGGTCATAATGATGTACGTAAAGAAGTTATGGGATCAACGAGTAGAAAACCTACAGAAGAAGAATTGCAAAAAATGGAATCTATTGTAGACAAAGCAATGAAAGATGGAGCAGTTGGTATGTCTACTGGTTTAATTTATATACCAGGCACTTATTCAGAAACTTCTGAAATTGTTCGACTAGCTAAAGTGGTTTCCAAATATGGAGGAGTTTACGCTTCTCATATGAGAAATGAAGGTGATAGTGTTATACCAGCAATTGATGAAGCTTTATACATAGGAAAAGAAGCAAATTTGCCTGTGCAAATTTCTCATTTTAAATTAAGTGGCCAACAAAATTGGGGACGAAGTATTGAAACCATTGCAAAAATTATTGCAGCTAGACAAGAAGGGTTAGATGTGACAATAGATCAATATCCATATACTGCAAGTTCAACATCATTAAGTACTATTTTACCAGATTGGATTTTAGAAAATGGATACGATTCTATACGAGCAAGATTAAATATCCCAGAGTTGAGAAAAAAAGCAACAAAAGATATTCTTAAAAATTTAGCCAAAAGAAAATTGAAACATTTTGGTTATGCAGTAGTTGCTAATTTTAAAGCTGATACAACTTTAAATGGAAATAGCATTGAACAAATCAATTTGCTTAAAGGAAGAAAACACAAAAAAGAAGATGAAGTAGAAACCATTTTCGAAATGATGATACAAGGTGGTGCTGGTATGATTTTTCATGGTATGAGCGAAGATGATGTTAAAGCCATTATGAAATATCCATTCAATATGTTTGCTTCCGATGCAAGTATTCGAATTTGGAAACAAGGAAATCCACATCCTAGAGGCTATGGTACAAATGCAAGAGTTTTAGGAAAATATGTTAGAGAAGAAAAAGTAATTTCTTTAGAAGAAGCTATTAGAAGAATGACATCTTTACCAGCTCAAAAATTTCAACTAAGCGACAGGGGCTTTATTAAAGAAGGTTATGCTGCTGATATAGTAATATTTAATGCTGATGAAATAAAAGACCAATCAACTTTCAACGATCCACATCAATATAGCACAGGTATCAAATACGTTTTAGTTAATGGAAAAATAATTTTAGAAGATGGAAAACAAAACGAAGTAAGAGAAGGGAAAATATTAAAACTAAATGTAAGTTATAAATAATATTTAATTATGAAAGATAAATTTATTTTCATTATTTTATAGTTCATAGCTATTTTAATAGTTGTACAACCCAAAAATTTAACTCTTTCATATCCAGAAGTGAATAATTAATATATAAATGAGTATTGAATATACTAAGAGTTTGAGGTGTTAGATTAATTTTTAATTGTAAAAAATATTTTAATGAAAAAAATTATTACTCTCTTATTAATTCCTTTTTCAATTTATAGTCAGCCATTTTCTCAAAAAGAAATTTCTGATTGGTCAAATCAAGCTAGTAAAATTTCCATTGTTAGAGATAATTTCGGTATTCCACATATTTATGGTAAAACAGATGCAGATGCAGTTTTTGGTTTAATGTATGCACAATGTGAAGATGATTTTAAACGGGTTGAATTCAATTATATTGAAAAACTGGGTCGTTTATCAGAAGTAAATGGAGAAAAAGATATATATGATGATTTGTTGAATAGATTAGTTATTGATTCAATTGATGCTATTAGAGATTATCAAAAAGCAGCACCTTGGCTCAAAAAAATATTAGATGCTTATGCAGCTGGGATAAACTATTTTATTTACAAAAATCCTCAAACAAAACCTTCACTTTTGCATAGATTTCAACCATGGTATGCATTATTATGGACAGATGGAAGTATTGGGGCTATTACAACAGCAGGTATTTCGGATAATGAGATTAAGAATTTTTATTCTGGAGAAAATAAAGATTTAGTTTATCAAAAAGTAACTGATGAAAAACCAACAGGCTCAAATGGATTTGCTTTTGCTCCACAAATCACAGAATCTGGAAATGCAATTCTTTACATAAATCCACATGTAACATTTTATTTTAGGCCAGAAGTTCATGTGGTGAGTGAACAGGGTTTAAATACATATGGTGCTGTAACTTGGGGTCAGCCTTTTATTTACCAAGGGTTCAATGAAAAATGTGGTTGGATGCACACCTCAAGTCAGGCTGATATTTCAGATGCATATATTGAAAAAATAGTTAAAAAGAATAATGAATTATTTTATGAATATGATGGTAGTCTGCAAAGAATTATTTTTAAAGAAATTAAAATAAAATACAAATCGGAAAATGGATTTGTAGAAAAAAAATTCAACACTTTATTTACCCATCATGGTCCAATACTTACCAAACGAAATGGAGAATATTTAAGCTTAAAGCATAATAACCGCGATACAAAAGGATTTATGCAAAGTTGGTTAAGAACAAAA
>JAYVBS010000104.1:0-3552 GCA_043750315.1 Chitinophagaceae bacterium | reverse complement strand
AGGGAGTAATCTATTTAAGATTATATAATGCCAAAAGTAAAAACAAACTCAAGTGCCAAAAAAAGGTTTAAAGTAACCGGCACAGGAGAAATTACATTCCAAAAGGCTTTTAAACGCCATATTCTAACCAAAAAATCTACAAAACGCAAACGTGCAATGCGACAAAAAGGAGTTGTACACACAGCTAACAAAGATTTTGTTATGCGTTTATTAGGTTTAAAGTAAAAACTAACCGAAAGGTTACATTATCAAACTTTCTGATTAGCTTTTGGTAGAGCAATTGGAATAAAAAAAATTAAATATGCCACGTTCAAAAAATGCAGTTGCAAGTAGAGCAAGACGCAAAAGAATATTAAAACAAGCTAAAGGCTTTTATGGTAAACGTAAAAACGTTTATACTGTTGCTAAAAACATTGTAGAAAAAGGTATGACTTACAGCTATGTAGGTCGTAAATTAAAGAAAAGAGAATATAGATCTTTATGGATTGCACGTATTAATGCAGCAGTAAGAGAAGAAGGAATGACTTATAGTCAATTCATTAATAAACTTGCTGTTAAAGGAATTGATTTGAATAGAAAAGTTTTAGCCGACTTAGCTATGAATAATCCTGAAAGTTTTAAAAGCTTAATTGCTCAAGTAAAATAATTCTTTCAAATTACTTTATAGAATACCGTTTCAATTTGAAGCGGTATTTTTTTTATTATGAATAGTTACGCTTATTGTTGAATGTGTTAATTAAATTTGTTTCATGTTAGTTTTCTATAATTTATTAGTTCGATTATATTCTGTTGCAGCTTTTTTACTTGGTTTCTTTAATACTAAAGCCAAGCTTTGGTTTGATGGAAGAAGAAACTTAATAAATGAATTTAAAAATGCTTTTAAAGGAAATAACCACCAAGTAATTTGGTTTCATTGTGCTAGTTTAGGAGAGTTTGAACAAGGAAGACCACTTATTGAAAGAATAAAACTTCAACAGCCAAATCACAAAATATTAATTACTTTTTTTTCACCTTCTGGGTATGAAGTTCAAAAAGATTATTTTTTAGCTGATTGGGTATTTTATTTACCAATTGATACTTCAAAAAATGTTAATGAGTTTTATAATATTGTTCAACCAAAGTTGATATTTTTTGTGAAGTATGAATTTTGGTATCATTATATTACTGAAGCTAAAAGAAGGAAGATTCCACTCATTCTAGTTTCAGGAATTTTTAGAATGAATCAGCCATTTTTCAAGTGGTATGGAGATTTGTATAGAGAAATGTTGAATTGTTTCACTCATTTTTTTATACAAGGACAAATTTCTTACGATTGTTTAACATCAATTCATAAAGAAAAAAATATCACTATATGTGGTGATACTCGTTTTGATAGGGTGATGGAAATTGCATCAACACCTTACAAAAATGAATTAATTGAATTATTTATAAAAGATATACAAGTAATTGTTGCAGGAAGTACTTGGAGAGAAGATGATTTGATTTTAGATCACTTTGCAAACACTCATCCTAATATCAAATTTATCATTGCACCTCATGAAATTCATAAGGAAAGAATTGAAGAATGTTTAGAATATTATAAAAATGCCATACTTTATTCAGAGCTAAATTCAGAGAAAAAACAATCAAATATTTTGATACTAGATAATGTTGGTATGTTGAGTAAACTTTATCGTTATGCTGCTGTATGCTATGTTGGTGGTGGTTTTGGAGGAGATGGTGTGCATAATGTTATTGAAGCTGCTGTTTATAATAAACCTGTTGTAATTGGTCCTGTTTATGACAAATTTATAGAAGCTACAGAACTTGTAGAGCGAGATGGAATAATTGTAGTTGAAAGTGCTTTAGAGTTAGAAACTTGTTTCAATGAGTTATTAAATAATAAAGATTACGCCAAAACAACTGGAGAAATTGCCGGAAATTATGTACAAGAAAATTGTGGTGCTACACAAACAATTTTACTTTATGCTGCTGCAAATCTTCTTCTTACTAAATGATTAAAATGTTGAACAATATCGCTTTTATTATTCCAAGAAAAAGAAATCATTAGCTCTCTTTTAATCCATTGTTCAGCTTCTGGGTATACAGAAAAATGATTAAGGGTTTTAATGCTTGATTCATAAGCAGATTCATCTCCTTTAAATAATTCATTAATAAAAACATATTTATCATTAATACCAATTGCTTTTCTTAAATCTTTTATTGGAGTTTCTACTAAACTTGTGGCCACTTCTTTTTTATTTTGTTTCAATAAATCATTAAAACTTTTAGTATCATCATTTACCAAATCATTTATTTCAATCTTAAAAGAATTGTCTTGTAAATCTAATGTTGGAATAAATTCTTCTTCTTCTTCTTCTTCAATTTCATCATACATTTCATTTAATACCAATTCAAAAGTTTCTTTTTTAACTACTTTAGATAAGCTTGGAGTTTCTACAATAGGAGCTAATTCTGGAACTTCAATTTCTTTAAAAGCAGGAATTACTACTGAAACTTTGCCTACTTGTATTATTTCCTCAGGAGTTTGTAATTCAGCCACTAATAATTCAGCAGTGGATAATAAAATTTTAGAATCTACATTTTTGTTTAATTGTTCTTGTAATTTGTTAATAAGTGTATGAACTCTTTCCATTTTAAAATATATTTTTGAAGCCGTTGATAAAATAAATTTAAATGCAATAAATAAAAGATATTGTTAATTAGAGTGTTTTTAACAATCAATAGCATTCTCTGATTAAACGAAATTTTACTGTATTTATTCTATTTATATTTGACTTTATTCATCAATCAAAATTTTAAAAACAAACTTAACTATGTTTATTGAACCTAATATCAGTGGTGAAAAGCGAGGATGGATTGAAGTTATTTGTGGAAGTATGTTCAGTGGAAAAACTGAAGAGTTGATTAGAAGATTGAAAAGAGTAAAAATTGCTAATTTGAGAGTTGAGATTTTTAAGCCCTCAATTGACACAAGATATGATGTGGTTAATGTAGTTAGTCATGATGCGAATTCAATTGTGAGTACGCCTGTTGCCAATTCTCAAAACATTTTACTCATGGCTAATGATGTAGATGTTATTGGAATTGATGAAGCACAATTTTTTGATGATGAAATTGCAAATGTTTGTGAAAAGCTTGCTACACAAGGTATTCGTGTCATTGTTGCTGGATTAGATATGGATTATTTAGGTAATCCATTTGGTCAAATGCCCTATCTTTTAGCAAAAGCAGATTATATCACTAAGCTTCATGCCATATGTGTTAAATGTGGCAATATTGCTAATATTAGTTATAGAAAAACTGCACAAGAAGGTCAAGTGCTTTTGGGAGAAAAAGATATTTATGAACCTCGTTGTAGGCATTGTGCTCAAACTAAACCATAAATAAAAAGTATGAAAAAAACTTTATTGTGTTTAGGAGATTCTTATACAATAGGAGAGAATGTTCCACTACATGAAAGTTTTCCCTATCAAACCATTCAATTATTAAGACAAGAAAAAATTGAATTTCATGCTGCTGAAATAATTGCAAAAACTGGATGGACAAGTT
>JAYVBS010000103.1:0-8250 GCA_043750315.1 Chitinophagaceae bacterium | reverse complement strand
TATTTACATATTGTACGGTATATGAAAAATCAAGATAATTTAATTCAGAAGCCCCATTTCCATAATAATTTGGGTTTTTAATAGCAACAGAATCATGTACAGACTCTGTTGTATAACCTAGTTTAAAAATATGTCTTAACCTTTGGTCGGGCCTATTCGTAAATGCAAACTCAACTTTTGTAAAAGACTTTGCAAAATCGTTATCTAGTTTAAAAAATTCTTGTTTATTTAAATTACTAGTGCCATAATTTATTTCTTTTTGTTTAGAATGAATAAAACCAATTGCAAAACCATTGGTGAGTTTTTTGTTTGAAAAAGGATTCTCATACCTTAATGAAACTTGTCTGTTATACCCAGTAATTAACCAAATGTTTAATTTATCATTTCTACCAGAAAGATTGTTGTGAAAAAACTTAATACCATAGTTCACCCTACTTAAATCTCTGTTTTGATTTACCCACCATTCATTAAAATTTCTATCCACCAATTTAAAATACGGCAAAGGAAAAATATACCACCTTTCTTTTACTAAAATATGCACAATTATTTTATTGCTATCCAATTTGGTGGCAGCAACCTCAACATCAACAAATAAAGTTGTATTAAAAACAAAAGATCTGCTTTGTTGTAAATTTTCATCTAATTTAGAAACAGAAATAATATCCCCCTTTTTAAACAACAACTCTCTTAAAATAATACCATCTCTGGTTTTTTTATTTCCAGAAATAATTATGTCACTTACAATCACTGATGAATCTTTTGGAGCAGGAACATCAATTTGAGCATAAACACAAAACGAACTAAACAAACAAAATCCAAACAATAATAACTTCATCAAATAATTTAAATATATAAGGGTGGTAAAAATAACAGATTGTTACAAAGCATGTAAGAAATATTATTAAAACACGAAATACCTACTACCGATATAATAATTGCTCCAAAATTCTACCTTTGCAACAAATTAATTTTTTAGTCAATGCATAATTCAACCATTAACATTAATGTGCTTTTAGATAAAGACAAGGTTCCTCAACAAATTAATTGGAATGCAGCCGATAGTTCGGCAAACATGGATCAAAAAGCAAAAGCGATGATGCTAGCTTTTTGGGATGCAACTGATAAATCTGCTTTAAGAATAGACCTTTGGACAAAAGATATGATGGTAGATGAAATGGCTGATTTTTATTATCAAACAATGATGGGAATGGCAGATTCTTTTGAAAGATCTACACATAATAAAGAACTTGTTGCAGATTTAAAAAATTTTGCAAAAGGGTTTCTTAAAAAATTTAGAGACCAACAAGAAAAAGATAATAAACTATAAAAAATAGAACTATGAGTTTAGAACAAAAAGTAATGACCGATTTGGTTATTGCTATGAAAGCAAAAGATGATGCAGGGCTGAGAAGCTTACGTGCAATAAAAGCAGAAATTATTAAAGCCAAAACAGAGCCAGGTGCAAATGGCAATATTTCTGAAGAAGGAGAGTTAAAATTGCTGCAAAAATTAGTAAAACAACGTAGAGACAGCTTAGAAATTTTTAATCAACAAAACAGGGTTGATCTTGCACAAAAAGAACAAGAAGAAATTGCTATTATTGAAAAGTTTTTACCAAAGCAAATGTCAGAAGATGAAATAAGAACTGCATTGCAAAGCATTATTGCGGAAGTTGGAGCAAGCTCTCCTGCAGATATGGGCAAAGTAATGGGTGTTGCAACAAAACAATTAGCAGGCAAGGCAGATGGTAAAATTATTTCTGGTTTGGTGAAAGAAATTTTAGCTAAGTAATTATATGTTTCTCGATATAGTTGTGGTTTGCTTATTGATAATGGCCTTTTTTAAAGGCTATAATAAAGGATTAGTTTCTACACTATTTTCTTTTTTGGCTATAGTGATTGGTCTTGTAATAGCATTTAAGTTTTCTGCACTAGTTGCAAATTGGTTGCAAACAAGCACTAATATTCCAACGTATTGGTTACCCTTTTTATCATTTATTATTATTGTTGTTGCTATAATTTTTATTGCAAAAATCAGCACAGCTATTGTTGAAAATATTTTTCAAGTGGTTTTGTTGGGTTGGTTCAATAAGTTATGTGGAATTATTGTCTATGTTGCATTATATGCTATAGTAATAAGTTGTTTTTTATTCTTTTTTGAAAAGATGAGTCTTTTAAAACTAGAAACACTAAACAATTCAGTAACGTTTAATTTTATTCAACCTATAGCACCTAAAGTAATTTCAATGGTTGGTTACATTTTACCTTTGATAAACGAATCCATTCATCAGCTTGAACGTTTTTTTGAAGTAAGTAAACCGGTTTAATTTATTCGGAAACTTATTTATTAAATAACAATACATTAATGATAAAAAGTAGAAGTTAAGATTTATCTTAGCAAAGAATACTTACTAATTGTTTGAATTAAAATTTAGTTCATCAAAAATTAAGTTTATTTGTAACTACCGAGTATAGAACATTATGGAATATCAAATAAAACAATTAGATAAATTTACATACATAGAAGAAGGTGAAGGCGAAACATTATTGTTGCTTCATGGGCTATTTGGTGCATTAAGTAATTTTAGAGATCTTGTTGAGTATTTTAGAAAAGACTATAAAGTAATAGTACCAATACTGCCATTGTTTACACTTGATATTTTTCATACATCAGTTGGTGGATTAGAGAAACATGTTCAAAAATTTATTGAAGCAAAAGAGCTTAATGAAATTCATTTATTAGGCAACTCATTAGGTGGGCATGTAGCATTAGTTCACCTTTTAAAACATCCAGAAAAAATAAAATCTTTAATACTTACAGGAAGTTCTGGTCTGTTTGAAAATGGAATGGGAGATAGTTATCCTCGAAGAGGCGATAAAGAATACATTCGTAAAAAAACAGAAGTAACTTTTTACGATCCTGCAATGGCTACAGATGAATTAGTTAATGAGGTTTTTGAAATTACCAATAACAGAATTAAAGTAATCAAAATTTTAGCTTTAGCTAAAAGTGCAATTAGAAATAATTTGGGTG
Organism: Chitinophagaceae bacterium; assembly: GCA_043750315.1. Taxonomy (GTDB): domain Bacteria; phylum Bacteroidota; class Bacteroidia; order Chitinophagales; family Chitinophagaceae; genus CAIVPM01. The sequence goes on along the minus strand of JAYVBS010000103.1, from coordinate 5,217 downwards.
ACGAACTCAATAAAATACAAACACCAACTCTTTTAATTTGGGGCAACAACGATATTATTACACCCCCTTTTGTTGCAAAAGAGTTTAATAAACTTATTCCTAATAGTAAATTGCACTTTATTGATAAATGTGGACATGCCCCAATGATGGAAGTTCCACAAGAGTTTAACGAAATTTTAAGCGTATTCTTAAAAAAATTTAAAGCTACCTAAGCAACTTTTTTCATTTTTTATCGTCTTATTAGTAAGAAGATTTGTTTATGACTACATCACAAATAATTCAAACTACTTATCCAGCATTACGATTGTTAGATAAAGCTTCATTTGCATTGCAGTTAATGGAGGATTATGATGTATTGCACTTACCTGTAAAATCTGAAGACAAGTTTGTTGGATTAGTAAGTAAACAAGATATTCTTGATGTTGAAGAAACAGATACCTTAGCTAGTTTACAAGATTTATTAATTATGCAATTTGCTTCAACAGATGAACATTTGCTTAATATATTAAAAACAATAACCACACATCAATTATCTCTAATACCAATTGTTGATGACGAATTTAATATCATCAATTGCTTATCAGAGTCAGATATTCTTGAAGCCGTTAGTAAGTATTTAGGAAATGATGAAACCGGTGGTATCATTGTTTTGGAAGTAGAAAGAAAAAATTATTCTTTCGGAGAAATTAACAGACTTGTTGAAACTAACGATGCATATATAACACAACTCAACACTTTTGTAGAAGCAAACACAGGCTTGGTTTTAGTGACCATTAAAATAAGTAAAAAAGAAATTAGTGATATTGTTGCCACATTTCAACGATTCGAATATTGCATAAGATATTTCTTAGGCGAAGAACAATATAATAACGAATTAAAAGATAACTACGAAAACCTTTTGGCCTATCTAAAAGTATAATTACTCCAAAACTTCTTTTAATACCTCTACAGTTTTTAGTTCAGTAAAATTAGATATGTGTAATGCAAAATATTGATTAAAATAATCAATCAATTGTCTTCTTGTTTTTTTGTTCAACTGAACATCTTGTAAATCTTTTATATTTTCGAAATTTAATATTTGAGCAGCAATACCAGACAATGGATTTTCTATAAAATATTGATGGTGTGGCAAACTGTTTGTAAAAAAGCCCTCTTGTAAATCAAGAATTACATTAGTTTCATTATAGTTTTTCTGAATACCAAACCCCAAAGCTTCACCCATCTTCAAAGAAAAATACAAAGGAAAATTTGCAGTTATGGTTGGTGTAGCTTCATCCAACTGTTTTAATGAATATTCTATAAAATAAAATAATTCACTGTTGCCTTCTGGCTGTTTAATGCTGTGCTGAACCAATTCTACTGCAAACATGGCAACAGCATTTTTAACAACATCAAAAAAAATATGTTGGTATAAATACAACCATTGATATTCTTTTATAAACTGTAATTGCTTTTGTTCGTTGTGGTATACTTGCATATTTAACAATGCACCGGGTAAAAAATAGTTAGCATTTGAAAAACCTTTTTTAGTAGTTTTCCTCACTCCTTTAATAATATAACTCTGCAAGCCAAATAGCTCTGTATAAACAGAAGCAATAATACTTGTATCACCATATTTTACACATCGTAATACAATGCCATTTGTTTTATGAATGGTGTTGCTCAATTAATTTATTTTAATTTAGATGGATTTTTTGCAATAAAATCACCCCAATTTTTAAACCCTTTTCCTTGTGTAGCCAAAACAGAAGTTGATTGATAATAATGACACAAAGCAACTGCTAAAGCATCAGTAGCATCAAAGTATTGAGGCTTTTCTTCAATGTTTAAAACACGCTGTAACATTTTCCAAACTTGCTCTTTATCTGCATTTCCATTTCCTGTTATAGATTGTTTAACTTTTTTAGGTGAATATTCTGTAACACTTAAACCACCTTGCATAGCAGCAGCTATTGCTACACCTTGGGCCCTGCCTAGCTTTAACATACTTTGAACATTCTTTCCAAAAAAAGGAGCTTCAATTGCAAATGAACTTGGTTGATATAATTTTATAAGTTCTGTTATTTTAATGTGAATTTTTTCTAGTCTTTGATAAATATCTTTATGTTGTGATAATTTTAAAACATCCATTAATAATACCTGAGAATTATTGTTAGTGGCTTGCAATAATGCAAAACCCATAAATTGTGTACCAGGATCAACGCCTAAAATAATATTGGCTTTTTTCATTAGCAGCTAAAGTAACATTTAATGTGTATTGACATTATTTTTGATTATCATCTTAAACAAAACAACTTCAACATTGAATAAAAAATTTAAACTTTTCGTCAACTATGTTTTGGGTCCAGTTTTATTTATTTGGTTTTCTATTTCAATTTATCACCAAATCATCAATCAAAAAGACTTTGCTAAAACATGGTATAAAATTCAACACAATTTTACTACTCAACAATGGTTATTATGTAGTTTAGTTTTTTTATTAATGTTTGTAAATTGGGGATTAGAAACTCGTAAATGGCAAATACTTATAAAAGGCATACAACAAATAAAATTTAGCAAAGCATTTCGAGCAGTATTTAGTGGCCAGGCTTTTGCATTGAATACCATAAATAATTTAGGTGAATATGTTGGAAGAGTGTTGTTTTTAAATGATGGCAATCGATTACGAGCCATTTCACTAACAATGGTTGGTAGTATGAGTCAGGTTATTATCACGTTTGTAATGGGTGCAATTTCTTTATTCTTCGCCCGTTTATTTTTTGCACAAGAAGGAATAGGAGATGGTGGATTAAACGGATTTTGGTATAGTGGTTTAATGTTTGTACTTGTAACATTTACAATTTTGCTTTTGATGATTTATTATAGTTTATCCTGGGTTACAAAGGCTGTTGAAAAAATAAGTTTTGTTAAAAAATATGCATTTCTAATTCAAAAAGTTGAAGACTTTAATGCACCAGAATTAACAAAAGTTTTGCTGTATTCATTGTGTCGTTATATTGTATTTTTAACTCAATATTTAATTTTGCTGAGTGTTTTTCAAGTAGAAGCCAATTTCCTTTTGTTAATACTCATGGTTTGTATTATATTTTTAATTTTAGCCATAGTGCCAACCATTGCTTTAACAGAATTAGGTCTAAGAGGGCAAGTAAGCATTTTAATGTTAGGCTTAGTAAGCACCAATACTGCTGGCATAGTATTTACATCAACGGCTATATGGTGTATTAACAGGGCCTTTCCTGCTTTGGCAGGAAGTTTGTTTATATTAGGTGTAAAATTGTTCAAAAGATAATTTTATTAAATTTTAAAATAAATGAAAAAACTTTTTTCAATAATTCTATGGACATTAATATTTGTTTTACCACTTAGAGCTGGGGATAACTTTTGTGGCCTTAGAAACACTGCTTTTTTAGATGGCGAAAGAATAGAATACGATATTTTTTATTCTGTAATTGGTTTATATGTGAATGCAGGAACAGCGAGCTTTACAACAAATATCGAAAATCTAAATAACAAACCTGTTTATCATGTTATTGGCAGTGGAAGTAGCAACCCCAGTTATGATTGGATTTTTAAGGTTAGAGACCAATATGAAAGTTATTTTGATACGGCAACATTTCAGCCATATAAATTTATTCGTAATGTAAATGAAGGCGGATTTAAAATTTATGAAAATGTTGCTTTCAATCAAGTAACGAACACAGCCATTACAGACAAAGGTGTATTTAAAGTTCCAAATTGTATTCAAGACGTGTTGAGCTCTATATATTATGCTAGAAATATTAATTTTAACGGCTATAACCCCGAAGATAAAATTCCTTTCAATATGTTTTTAGATAATGAAGTCCATCAGCTTTATATAAAATATTTGGGGAAAGAAAAAATTAAAACTCGTTTTGGTAAATTCAATGCAATTAAATTTAAACCATTATTGCTTAAAGGAACCATTTTTGAAGGCGGCGAAGGGATGACCGTTTGGGTAAGTGATGATGCTAATCATATTCCATTAAGAATTGAAAGTCCAATTGTTATTGGTAGCATTAAGGTTGATATGATGGAGTATGAAAATATTCGTTATCCACTAACCTCTTTAATCAGTAAAAGATAAATTAATTTTTACTGTTTAAAATCACTTTATTTTCGTAAGTATGAACATGGCTACAAGTTATCCAAAAGATAAAATCAATATACTTTTTTTAGAAAACATTAGTGATAAAGCTGTTAGTTATTTTAAAGAACAAGGGTATGTTAATGTTCGAAAATTAAATGGAGCATTAAGTGAAGATGAATTGATTAAAGAACTTAAAAATGTTCATCTTTTAGGCATTCGTTCCAAAACACAAATCACAAAAAAAGTTTTACGATCAGCAACTAAATTACAAGCCATTGGCTGTTTTTGTATTGGTGTAAATCAAGTTGATTTAGAAACAGCAACAGAGTTAGGTGTTGCAGTATTTAATGCACCATATAGTAATACGCGAAGTGTTGCAGAATTAATAATTGGTTTGTCTATTATGTTAATTCGAAGAATACCCGATAAAAACACAGCAGCTCATAATGGTATTTGGTTAAAAGAAGCAAAAGGAAGTTTTGAGTTAAGAGGAAAAACCTTAGGCATTATTGGTTATGGAAATATAGGCTATCAAGTAAGTGTTTTAGCAGAAAATATGGGTATGAAAGTTGTTTTTTATGACGTGTTAAAAAGATTACCCTTAGGCAATGCTGCAGCTGCTAATAGTTTAAAAGAAGTTTTACAAGTTTCTGATATTGTGACTTTGCATTTACCTGAAATGGAAAGCACAAAAAATTTAATTAATAAAAACACACTCAAATATTTTAAAAAAGGCAGTCTATTAATTAATTATGCAAGAGGAACCGTTGTAGACTTAGATGATTTGGCAGAAGCTTTAAAAACAGAAAAAATTTCTGGTGCTGCAGTAGATGTTTTTCCTTTTGAACCAGAAAACAGTGGCGATGCTTTTACAACCCCATTACAAAATTTATCGAATGTTATTTTAACACCACATATTGGTGGAAGCACAGAAGAAGCCCAAGATAATATTGGCGAAGATGTGAGCAACAAATTATTTAATTATTTAGAGAAAGGAATTTCTTTTGGCTCACATTCCTTGCCAGAATTGAATTTACCCCCTATTGATGGAACTCATAGAATTCTACATATACACAAAAACATTCCTGGTATTTTAAGTAAAATCAATA
>JAYVBS010000102.1:0-8287 GCA_043750315.1 Chitinophagaceae bacterium | reverse complement strand
TTACAAAAAAGCATAATGTAAAATCTATACATCATATTTCATATCCAAAAACTAATGAAACTGTTATTGATGTTGCATTAGAAGAAAGGATGAAATTGGCACAAGATATTAGTAGTCTATCACTTTCTTTAAGAAAAAAAGCTAAAATAAAAGTTAGACAACCATTAAGTAAAATACTAATTCCAATAAAGGATGAGTATTGGTCTAAAATAGAAAAAGTTAGTAATTTAATATTAAGTGAAATAAATGTAAAAAATATTCAATTAGTTGCACCTAATTCTGATATTATTAATTTAAGTTATAAAATTCAGCCAGATTTTAAGTTGTTAGGGAAAACTCTTGGTAAAAACATGAAGGCTGTTTCAAAGTGGTGTGAATACTTAAATAATAGTAATTCTGAAGTTTTACAATTCGAAATATCTAGATTAAATTATGATGGAACAGTTGCTAAAATTTATATAAAAAATGGAGAACCACAAATGCAGTTTGTAGGGTTAGATTTTTTTTCTGAACCTAATTTAGAAGAATATGATGAAAAATTAAGTATTGCAAATACTAATTTCATAATTAATGCAAATGAAGTAGTTGGTTGGGAATTTGGCAATAAAGGAAACCTAACGGTTGCTTTAGACATTACTATTACTCCAGAGCTACAAAAAGAAGGTAATGCTAGAGAGTTTGTAAATCGAATTCAAACCATTAGAAAAGAGAGTGGATTTGAACTAACCGATAAAATAAAAGTTCTTGTAAAAGAGAACATTACCTTGCTTAGTTCTATTAATGAATATAAAAACTATATTTGCGGCGAAATTTTAGCAGATCAAATTACTTGGGTTCCTGATATAAAAGGTACAATAATAGAAGTAAATGAATCACAGCTAGAAGTGTTAGTAACTAAAAATTAATAAAAGTTATGGCTACAAAAAAACCAGCTCCTAAAAAAGCAACTTCAAAAGTAGCAGCTAAAAAGCCTGCTGTTAAACCTATAAAAAAAGTAGCACCAAAACCTGTTGCTAAAAAAGTGGTTTCAAAGAAAGTTGCAGCTAAACCTGCTCCTAAAAAAACAACTTCAAAAGTAGTAGCTAAAAAGCCTGCTGCTAAACCTACAAAAAAAGTAGCACCAAAACCTGTTGCTAAAAAAGTGGTTTCAAAGAAAGTTGTTACTAAACCTACAAAAAAAGTAGCACCAAAACCTGTTGCTAAAAAAGTGGTTTCAAAGAAAGTTGCAGTTAAACCAGTTGCAAAAAAAGCAATAGTTAAACCTGCTGCTAAGCCACCAAAAAAAGTGGTGTTAAAGCCAATAGTAAAAGAAAAAGTAGTAAAAGAGAAAAAGATTAAAGTAAAAGTGGAAAAACCAGAAAAAATTAAGAAAGAAAGAAAAGGAAGAGCTAAAAAACCAAAAAGAATTATTCGTGTTCCAAAACCTGCTAAAATTATTAAAGCACAGGGAATTGAAAAAGCAACAACGGTAATTCCTATTAAAAAAATTATTCCAAAAGTTAAAGAAGAATCACTTAAAAATATTAAAGTACCTAAGATAACTACAAAATCAAGTGTGTCTTATACACCAGGCTATGTACCTATGGATAAAAGAAAAGAAGAGTCAGAACCACAAGTACCATTAATTAGATATAGCGATAATGAATTAAATGAATTTAGAGATTTAATTTCAAAAAAATTAGAAGCTGCTAAAAAAGAGTTGGCTTATTTGCATGGTGTAATTTCTAGAAAAGACCAAATGGGAGGAGATGATGAAGATGGTCGTTATATGACTATGGAAGATGGCAGTTTAAGTATGGAACGTGAACAAATGAGTAATATGGCTAGTCGTCAGATTACTTATATTGATCATCTTGAAAAAGCTTTACAAAGAATTGAAAACAAAACATATGGTATTTGTAGAGTTACCAGTAAATTAATAGATAAAGCTCGTTTACGTGCTGTACCTCATGCTACATTAAGTTTAGAAGCTAAACTTGGATTAGTTAAAGCAGGTGAATAAAATGAAATTAAATTTTATAGAAATACCTCAACATTTGTTGAGGTATTTTTTTTAAAATAACCTTCCGCCTAATCTTGAGTTAGATGAAGTATATCCAACTAATTCATCATGCCTTCCTGAAAAAGATTTATAATAAACAAAAACTGAATATAGATTTTCAGTTTCCCAATAATTGCCTTCTGTTACATCAAAGTTGGCTTTCGCATTTTTTTGTTTGTTCGATTTTGTTACATAATTGTATGAATAATATCCTTGTTTTAACAACAAAGTTTTTTCATAAATGCCTTTTGCTTCATTAAAAATCATTTTATTATTTTCATCTAAAACATTATTCGTTAACTCACCAATGATATAAATATCCTCACCAATAAATGGTTTACTATTTTCTGGGGTATAAATAAAATGAACATTTGCATATCCTGTTTGCCACCAATTATTTACCAAATCAGTTGTTGTAATATCATACCAACCATTTAAATCTCTAAAATATAAATATCGTTGATCAACTCTTGTTGCATCTGGTTTTAAATAAACTTCTATGGGGTTATTGGTTTCATCTTTTCTGGCAATACGATCACTCTCAAATCTAAAACTTCTTAAATCTAGCCAACGATATTCTTTACCAGCTTCAAATACACAATCTTGTTCTGCATTATATTCAAATACATTTTCTCTAATAAAAGAAGGTTGTAAATTATACACTGCATTATCCCAACGCTGATTTTGTATTAAGGTAACTTTTAATTGTTGTTGAGGATTGTATAAATTAAGCTGATTGGTATTTACTACTAATTGTATTTTTTGATGTGTTCTGTAAATGTTATTATCAAATGGTTGTAAAATTTGCATTCCAATAGCAGCTTGGCTATTTAATACATACATCATTTTTGTAAACATCACATCTTCCATATCTCCATTTAAAAAAATCTTCAATAAATAATTGCCACTTTTTGTTGGTAAACAATTTTTTTCAGGAAGTGTTACTTGATAATGTACATATTTTGTAAGTGTATTAGATGATGGCCTAGCTTGTATAATTCTATTTTGAGTAAAACCTTTAATGTAATCAAAAGGGTTCATATTGGCTTCACTCCAATCAGCATTACATAATTGAAAAGTATAGAAATAGTTTTTTATATGTCCATCAATATCATCAAAATGTAATTCTAATAAATCAGAAGAATTTAAATTAATTATGGGTAAACTTTGTTGATTATTTTGCTGAAACAGTTTAATACTCTTAATATTTTCGTTATTATTAATTTCAACATTTGGTAATTGAGCAAATGATGTAATAAAACTAGCCTGAATTAAAAAACATAAAATTAGAAACTGCTTCATAATTTAATTTGTTCAAAAATATTGCCAATAAATTATTGTAGCTATTTTTATTTAAAGTAGTATATCCTTTCAATTTATATTATTTTTGTTTTGTGCAGCAACAATCAATATTATATTTATTTGTTTATGGATCGCTAAGAAGCGGATTTTCATCTATTGCATATAACTATATCAGTAAATATTTTAATCTAGTAGGATTAGCAAAAGTAAAAGGCGAGTTATATGATATGGGCGATTACCCTGTTGCAATACCTTCAAAAGAAGAAAAATTTGTTATTGGCGAATTATATAAAATAAATAACCCACAAGCTTTTGATTTTGTTTTTGCTCAACTAGATGATTATGAAGGAACGAATGATTCTGATTCTAATAATTATTACAGAGCTATAACATCTGTTATTATTGAAGATAAAAATATTGATTCTTGGGTGTATTGGTATAATGGAGAAGTGAATCTTAAACAGATTGTACCTAGTGGCGATGTTTTTGATTTTTTTAAACAAAAAAATAAAAAACAGTAATTGCAAACTGAAAAGAAAATTTATTTTTTATCCGATTTTCATTTAGGTGCTCCTAATTATGAAAGCAGTTTAATACGAGAAAAAAAAGTAGTTGCTTTTTTAGATTCCATAAAAAACAATGCTGCTGAAATTTTTATTTTAGGCGACATGTTTGATTTTTGGTTTGAATATAAAAATGTTGTTCCCAAAGGATTTGTAAGACTTTTAGGAAAACTCTCTGAATTAGCAGATGCTAACATACCCATACATTTTTTTGTAGGAAATCATGATATGTGGATGGGTGATTATTTTGAAAAAGAATTAAACATAGAGGTATATCATCAACCACAAATTTTTGAAAGATTTAATAAAAAATTATTTATTGGTCATGGTGATGGACTAGGCCCTGCAGATAAAGGATATAAGTTTTTAAAAAAGATTTTTAGAAATAAAATATGCCAATCTTTATTTGGAATGATGCACCCTTATTTAGGAATAAATATTGCAAATTATTTCAGTAAAAAAAGCAGACAAAAAACGGGTAGTTCTAATGAAATATTTTTAGGAAACGATAATGAATGGCTCGTTCATTATTGCAATAAAAAATTAGAAAATAGCCATTACGATTATTTTGTTTTTGGCCATAGACATTTGCCTTTACAAATAGAACTCAGTAAAAACAGCACTTATATCAACCTCGGCGATTGGATCACTCATTTTACTTATGCTGTTTTAGATACACAACAATTTGAATTAAAGCAATGGGAAAGCAAATAATTTTCTCAACAATTTTCTGGCTGTTTTCATTTGCCTCTTTAGCTAATGATAGCACACTTGTTTATAAACCATTTAAAATTATTACTGGCGATTATAAAAATTTTGCTTTAGATAATTTAGGCAATCTTTATTTAATAAATACATTCAACCAAATAAAAAAATTAAATAATAATTTAGATAGTATTGCAGTTTTTAACGATACTAGACAATACGGAAACATCACAAATATTGATGTTAACAACCCACTTAAAATTTTAATTTATTATGGCGAATTTTCAACAATTTTAGTGTTAGATAGATTTTTAAATGTTAGAAATAAAATTGATTTACGTAAAAAAAATATTTTCAAAGCCAGTGCAATTAGTTTAAGCTACGATAATAATATTTGGTTATTTGATGAAATAGAGAATAAGGTAAAAAAAATTAGTGATGAGGGAATGGTGTTAATGGAATCAAATGATTTTAGATTGGTATTAGATTCTTTATTTGTACCAGAAACCATAATAGATAATGATGGCAAATTATTTTTATATAATACAACAAAAGGATTTTTAATTTCAGATTATTATGGTGCTATTAAAAAAGTAAATCCTCTTGTTAATTTGAAGTATGTGCAATTACAAGGAAATAAATTAATAGGTTTTCAAAACAATAAAATGATGGTTTATTCTTTGAATTTATTTCTTGAAAACGAAAAAAATATTGTGGGCTTAAGCATGGTTGCACAAAAGGTAATACTCAAAGAAAAGTTCTTATATCAAATACTTAATGATAGGGTTGAAGTAAAAATTGTAGAATAATTTCGGCTTTTACATTGATTTTCAATAATAAATCTTTAAAAAACATAATTTTTTTATTCAATATTCGTTAAGAAGTTACCACTATTTATATTTGTCTTTTTAAAAATTATAAGTGAAAAAACAATCTGTCGTTTTATTTATTATTGTTATTGTATTATTAGATCAAGCATTAAAGTTTTATGTTAAACTAAACATGTTTGCTGGTGAGGAACATAATGTTTTGGGCCAATGGTTCAGAATTCATTTTGTAGAAAATGAAGGTATGGCTTGGGGATGGCAATTTGGAGGAGAAATTGGTAAAACAACCCTTACCATTTTTAGATTGGTAGCTGTTATTTGGGGTACTTTCTTAATCGGAGATTTTATTAGAAAAAAATACCATAAAGGATTTATTATTTGTGCAGCATTAATTTATGCTGGTGCTTTAGGAAACTTGATAGACAGCATGTTTTATGGTTTGCTTTTTGATAGTACATATAACCCTAGAAATTTTCAAAATGCAGGCATAGTAGCAAATCTTTTAACAGGAGATGGTTATGGAATTTTTTTACAAGGTAAAGTTGTAGATATGCTTTACTTCCCAATGATTCAATCAACCTATCCAAGTTGGTTTCCTTTTTGGGCTGGTGAACGATTTGAATTTTTTAGTCCAGTATTTAATATAGCAGATGCTTCAATTACTAGTGGCGTTTTAATAATTTTTGTTTTTCAAGGAAAATTTTTTAAGAAAACAAAACCTGAAGTAAAAAAAGCTGAAGAAAGTGCTTCTGACAATATCGTTTCTATAGAATAATTAAAACAAGTGTTGGTATACTTCTTGTACTTGTGAAAATGGTAATACTTTAATGATACTATTTTTTGATGTAAGATTTTTTTTATTGTATTTACTCACAATAATTTTTTCCAATCCTAATTTCTGTGCTTCTGCAATTCGTTGTTCAATTCTATTAACAGCTCTAATTTCTCCATTCAATCCAACTTCTCCTGCAAAACAAATTGAAGAAGGTAAAGGCACATCTTGGTAAGAGGATAGCAAAGCACAAATCACTGCAAGATCAATAGAAGGATCTTCTATTTTTATGCCTCCTGCAATGTTTACAAAAACATCTTTAACACCAAAATGAAATCCACCACGTTTTTCTAATACAGCTAATAAAAGTTGTAATCTTCTTAAATCAAAACCACTAACAGTTCTTTGTGGTGTTCCATAAACACTTTGTGTTACCAAAGCTTGTACTTCAATTAGCATGGGTCGCATACCCTCTAGTGTTGCAGCAATTGCAGTTCCACTTAAATTTTCTTCTCTTTGAGAAATTAATATTTCACTCGGATTATTAACAACTTTCATTCCTTCTGCATCCATTTCATAAATACCAATTTCATTAGTACTTCCGAATCTATTTTTTTGTGTTCTAATAATTCTATATGCATAATGTCTATCTCCTTCAAATTGCAAAACAGCATCAACCATGTGTTCTAAAACTTTTGGTCCAGCAATACTTCCATCTTTAGTTATATGGCCAATTAAAAAAACAGGTGTATTTGTTTCTTTTGCAAATTTTTGAAATTCACTGGCACATTCACGTATTTGTGAAACACTGCCAGCACTGGATTCTATTAAATTAGTTTGTAAAGTTTGTATCGAATCAACAATTACTAATTGTGGTTTAATTTTTTTTATTTCGTTGAAAATATTTCTGGTATTGGTTTCTGTTAATAAATAAAAATTTTCATTTTTAATTTTTATTCTATCGGCACGCATTTTAATTTGTTGTTCACTTTCTTCTCCACTAATATAAAGTACCCTTAAACTTTTTAATTGTAAACCTAATTGCAAAAAAAGTGTACTCTTCCCAATACCTGGTTCTCCTGCAACCAATATTAAACTTCCTAAAACTATTCCCCCACCAAGAACACGATTTATTTCTTCATCATTTGTTACTATTCTTTTTTCAGAACTACCTTGAACATCGTTTAATGCAATAGCTTTATTTTTTGAAGTTGATGTTGAGTAATCTTTCCAATCTGTTCCTTTTGTTTCTTTTTCAATGATTTCTTCTACTAAAGTATTCCATTGATTACAGCTAGAACATTTGCCTAACCATTTTGCACTCATGTAGCCACAGTTACTGCAAAAAAATGCTGACTTACTTTTACTCATATTGTAAAAATATAGCAGATGAAATGATAAAAAACTAAAATCTAATGCTTTAAAAACTAAAGTTAACTTTTAGAAAATTGTGCATTAGTAAAATGCAAAAGAGCCGACAAATTGCCGACTCCTTTACTTACTAACCCATTAAATTCCGAGGCTAAATTAACGAAAAGACTCAATTTGAAAAATTATTTTTTTTTTAAATTCTGAGTTTAAACTAGAACTTCTTTCTTTAAACAAATGTTAATAATTAATGTAAAATGCAAAAAATCAATGAGTTATTATTAATCTTGGAATAATAAGGAACTCCAATAAGTTATTTTTTTGATGAAAATAAAAAGATTAAAATTTTATTAAAATCTGTTAAAGCATCGTTAAAGTAAAGTTGTGTGTCTTACTTTTATCGACAGAATTTTTTTTTAACCAAAATCAATAAAACAATGAGAAAAAAACTTTTCTTCTTTTTGAGTGCTATTCTAATTTGCTTTTCTGCAATAGCTCAAAAAGAAGTAACAGGAAAAATTACCGACGAGAGTGGTAATCCTCTAGCATCTATCTCAATTAAAGTGAGAGGAGCTAAAACTGGTACAACAACAGGAGCAGATGGTACTTTTAAAATTAATGTAGCACCAAATGCTATTTTAGATGTTTCTGGGATCGGGTTTTCTGCAACAACAATTTCTGTTTCTTCAGGCAATTTTATGGCTAGGCT
>JAYVBS010000101.1:0-8329 GCA_043750315.1 Chitinophagaceae bacterium | reverse complement strand
GAAAATAATTGCCCATCTAAATACCATTTATAAATATTTGAATATAGACTTGAATTATTAATTTGTAAAGTAATTGGGTTGCAGTTAATGACTGCTGAAACTGTGAATGAAGGTTTAGCTTTTGGTAATACAGTAAAAGTTTTTGTCATTGAATCTTTACATCCAAAAGAGTTGATGACAATCGATTTTATGGTAAATATTTTGGCAGTTGAAATGTTTATAGATGTTGTAAATGTATAGGCCAAGTTTCTGGTAGTTGCTATTAAAACATTATCAATATACCATTCAAAATTTACAGCATCGAGTGCCGTGTAAGTAAACAAATTTGTGAAATTTACTAACTTTCCAGGTACACAGCTTACAGTATCACTCATACTAAAATTTGCTTTTGGTCTTTCAACAACTTTAACTGTTTTATTTGTAGTGTCACTACAACCTGCAGGTGTAAACACTATCAATTTTATATTAAATGTTCCAGGATTTGTAAAAGTATGTATGCCTGTATTGCCAAACATAGTTGTATCTACACTATATGAATCGGTGAAAGTCCAATTTGAAATATTACCAATTGGTTGCGTAGTGATACCAATATAATTAAAAGGCTGACAATTATTAACTATTGAATTATCTGTAAATACACTTGATGGCAATTCATTAATTGTAATACTTTTTCTGGCAGTATCTGTACAAATAGCACCAGAAGGATTTACAGATTTTACTATTAATGTTACTGTATAAGGACCAGCAGCATTATAAACATGAGTTGGTGTGTAATTAATAGAAGTTGAACCGTCTCCAAAAATCCATTCATAACTTAAACTTGTGTCACTTGTATTTGAAAAAACTATAGGTTGCTTTTTACAATATTGATTTGATATTGAAGTAAAACTTGCAATTGGCTTATTATATAATTGAATGATTTGGCTAACTGTAGAATCTGTACAATTATTTTCAGCTTTCATAGTTACATTAAAAATACCACCAGAAGTGTAAGTATGATACAGTGTATCTGGAGTTTTAAAAGTGATTAAAGGAAAACTTCCATCACCAAAGTTTATTGTGAATTTATTTGCTCCCGTTGAATTATTTACAAATTTTAAATTGGCAGGGGCACAGCTAAAATTAGTATTTCCATCAAGAATTAATTTGGGAACTATTGTATTTGGAAATACAACAATATTTACTGTAAATGTATCGGCACCACAAACATTATTAGCTATTAGCTTAACTGTAAAAGTATCTGTGACCAAAGTGCTATAATTGTGTGTGACATTGATTTTTGCTGTATCATTCAAAAAAGTATTATCGCCAAAATCCCAATTATATGTATTACCAGAACCCCAAGAATTATTTACTGCAGAAAAAGCAAATACAGAACATCCAGTTGTTGCATTTGGCTGAAATAATGCTTTTGGTTTAGGGTGAACAATAACAGAATCTAAATACATCAAAGTATCACAAACTGTATATGCATAAAGCTTAACATAATACACAGTATCTTTTCTGTTTGAATTCGTATCTTCTTTAAAAATTATTGTAGGAGGCTGAATGGCTGTTGAACTATCTCCATTTCCAAAAACCCATAAATATTTTGGAAGATTTAATGGGGTAGTTGTATTCGTAAAATTTACACTTAATGGGCCACAACCTTGTGTTGTAGATTTTGTAAAAGATACCGTTGGTTTAATAAAAGTAGAAAACTGATGAGAAAAAGAATCATTTAAACAACCATATTTACTGATTGCTTTTAATTTAATTATAATAGAAGTATTAGGATTGTTAATGGTAAACCCAGGGAAATAATTTGATGTTCCTAGCAAAACATTATTTGCATACCATTGGTAACTAATGTTTGCAGAATCGTAATGATTTAATTTAATAATAGATGAATCAAAAATTCCTGGTGCACAAAGTGTAAATTTTGTATAGGTGAATTGTGCTTTTGCTTTTGGATAAACAATCAGTTGAACATTTTGAATACTTATATTTCCAGCATGATATAATTTGAATTGATAAGTTACTATTTTAGGTGCAGTTGTTGTATTAATTAAAGTTTCATTAATTAATCCTGTACTATCAGAACTACTATTTGCAGCATTCGAAATTCCTGCTACAACATTTCTTATCCAAGTAAACTTTACATTATTAGTAGCACTTGTGGCTTGATAAGTGAATAAGTTATTGGTGCAAATACTATCTTTTAAAGAACTTGATAATTTTGGACTAGGATTAACTCTTATTGTAAAACTAAATGGTAATCCTGGGCAACCATTTAAAATTGGCGTTACAGTAATTAAACCAGAAATTAAATTTGCTGATGGATTTACTGTTGTAAAATTGATGGCTCCAGAGCCTGATGCTGCTAGTCCAATTGAAGTATTATTATTCGTCCAACTAAATTGAGTGCCAGGTAAATTTGCTGAAAAACTAATCGTTCCACTATTTACATTATCGTTATAAATAGTATCATTTCTTGAATTAATTACAGGAGTTGGATTTACTTGTACTGTTAAATTTTGTGGTACCGAAATACAATTAGCAATTGAAGTTGCTGTAACATTATAAACACCAGCATTTGCATTAGTTATATTAGTTATTGGTGGATTTTGGATTGCAGAACTAAAACTATTTGGACCAGTCCAATTGTATGTCATGCTTCCAGAAGAAACAGAAGTTGCATTTAAGAATAGTGTACTGTCTTTACAAACAGGAGTATTCGATGTAATTGTTGGTTGTTGTGGAGTAGAATCTACTACAATATTTTTTGTTCCAGCAGCAGAAGTACAATTATTTATGGTTACAGTAACACTGTAAGTTCCACTGTAAGCTATTGAAACGCTTGTTATACTTGGGTTTTGGATAGATGCACTAAAACTATTTGGCCCAGTCCAATTATAAGTTGCAGTTCCACTTGTTGTGGTTGATGCAGCTAAATTTAAAGTATTTCCACTACAAATATTATTTACAGCAGTAATGGTTGGAGTGTTTGGAGGATTTGGATCAGATAAAGTAATTGGACCAACAATATTCGAACTACATCCATTTAACACAACAGTAATATTGGCATAAGTTCCAGCCAATAAACTCGTTAAAGTAGCTACAGCACTTGAGTTTGCAGTTATAGTTGTTGATTGAGGAATACCATTTATTGTATATGTTACAGCATAAGTTGTTGATGCTGTTAATCCATACAAAGAAATACTTCCATCTGCAAGTGCACAAAGAGTTGGGTTATTGAATGTAGTAGCACTAATAATTGGAACAGGATTTACTTGTACTGTTGAATTTTGAGGTACTGAAATACAATTTGCAATCGAAGTTGCTGTTACATTATATACACCAGCATGAACATTTGAAACTGCTATAATAGAAGGACTTTGAATTGCAGAACTAAAACTATTTGGACCAGTCCAATTGTAAGTCATTATTCCTGGTGAAGCAGTATTTGCTGTAAGGAATAAAGTACTGTCTTTACAAACAGGACTATTAGAAAAAATGGTTGGCTTTTGTGGAGTAGGATCTACAGTAACATTTTTTGTTCCTGCTAAAGAAGTACAATTATTAATGGTAACAGTAACATTATAAGTTCCAGAGTAAGCAGTTGAAATGCTTGTTATTGTTGGGTTTTGAACAGATGAAGTAAATCCATTTGGTCCACTCCAATTATAAGTTGCAATTCCACTTGAAGAAGTTGAAGCAGCAAGACTTAAATTTTTTCCACTACAAATATTATTTACAGCAGTAATAGCTGGTGTGTTTGGAGAATTAGGATCTGAAAGAATAATTGGTCCAACAATATTTGAACTACAACCATTCAATACTACTTTTATATTGGTATAAGTTCCAGCCAATAAATTGGTTAAAGTAGCTACACTACTTGAGTTTGCAGTAATTGTAGCAGATTGAGGTGTTCCATTTTTTGTATAAGTTACAGTATAAGTTGTAGCAGCAGTTAATCCATACAAAGAAATACTTCCATCTGCAGTTGCACAAAGTGTTGGATTATTAGAAGTAGTGTTGCTGATAACTGGAACTAAGTTAACCTCCACAGTAATTTGAGCTCTTGGTCCTTCACAATTTTTCGGAGTAATCTGACTTACAAAATAATTTATACTACCCAGTGATGATGTATTTGGAGTGGGTGCAGTTGAAGCACCAACTCCTCCTGTTGCATCATTATACCAAAGCAATGTATTGTTTGTATTTGGAGTTGCAATTAAAGGATTGGTACTTTGGTTTTGACATAACTGAACTGGCGATATAACATTTGGTGGTGTTGGCGTTTCATTAATTACAACTTCAATTAATGCTCTTGGGCTTTGGCAATTATTTGAATTTACTTCACTAACATAAAAATTGTTTGAGCCAACTATTGTAGAACTGGGTGTTGGAGCAGTTGTACTTCCAGTTCCTCCACTTGAGGAAGTGTACCATAAAAGTGTATTACTAGAATTTGCTGTTGCTGTTAATGTTGTTGTAATAGCTCCTTGACAATAGGTTATTGGGTTTGTAATACTTGGTGCTAAAGGCGTTAGATTAATATTAACAGTTAAAGTTGCCCTTGTACCTTGGCAGTTAAAAGGAGTAACTTGACTTACAAAATAATCGGTGCTTCCTACAATAGAAGTACTAGGTGTTGGGCTTGCAGAATTTCCAATACCTCCAGAAGATGTAGTGTACCATAATAAAGAATTGCCAGAATTAGCTGTTGCAGTTAAAGCATTTGCAAAACTATTTTGGCAAAGTGATATTGGTGAAACAACACTTGGTGCTGTTGGATTTGGATTGATGGTAACTTTTATTTCTCTTCTTGGACTTTCACAATTAAAAGAATTGGTTTGTGTGGCATAAAAATAAAAAGTTCCAACAATTGCAGTGCTTGGTATTGGAGCTGTTGTTGAACTTGTGCCACCAGTTGCTTGAGTATACCATTTTATTGTAATACCAGAACTTCCTGTTGCAACTAAACTGGTTGATATTGCATTATGACAATAATTTATAGGTGTTGTAACAGTAGGTTGAATTGGTGTTGGATTTACAGTAACTACTAAAGCAATTCTTGGGCCTTCACAACCTTCTGGTGTTACTTGACTTACCCAATAAGTTGTATTTCCTGAGGCAGAAGTACTAGAAGTTGGAGAACTAAAACTTCCCACTCCTCCATTCGCAACAGTATACCATTTTAAGATATTTCCTGGTAAAGGTGTTGCTGTTAAAGTATCAGCAATTGCATTTTGGCAATATATAACAGGCGAATTAACAGTAAGTAATGGTGGATTTGGATTTACTCTAACAGAATCAAGTTTTGTACTAATGCCACTACAACCATTACCCAAATGTATTTTTATGTAATATAATCCTGGTTGAGTAAAATTAATGTTCAAATTATTTTCTCCAGTTGTCCACAGATCAATATCATTTGGATTTCCACCATTAGATCCTAAGTTATTAGTTGTACTCCAACCAGTAGATGGGCTAATTGTCCAATACTTTTTTGCAGAATTTGTACACCCAATACCTGTAACAACAAACCCATTAGATGATGAATTTACTATTGATAATGATTTTGTATTACATATTTTATTTGGTATCAAGAAAAAATTTGCTGTTGGGGGTTCATTAATTTCTATATTAGAAACTGTAGAAGTTGCATTACCACATGGATTGGTAACTAGCATTGTTGCAGCAAAAGTGTTACTTGGCCCTGTTGAAGGTATATTGCCACATGACGTTCTGATATAAGTATGACTAACTGTGTCAGGAATTAATGGATGTATATAGACAATGGAATCTCCATCTCCAAATTTTATTACATATTTTGTACCTGGAATATTGCCAACAGTATTATTAATGGGGAATTTGATAGTCTTTGGAATACAACCAGAGAGGTTACCAAGATTTGCTAAGTTCCCAGAAGGGGAATTTCCTATAAATACACCATAAGTTTTTGTGCCAATACATCCTGTAGAATTATGTGTTGCACTAATAGTTAGTTGATATGATCCATTGGGATAGGAATGTAAAATATTAGTATTAAATGGATAAAAACTAGTATCTGGTGAACCATCTCCCCAAACTATTTTATATTGATTAATCTTATTTGTATCTGATGATGAAAGTCCATTGGCTAAAATGACATTTGCTTGTGATGTAGAATTACATCTTACTATATAATCTTGACCATTAAACGTACTTAAGGTTGTTAATGAAGCCCCAGAAATTAAAGTTGGAATAATTTTTTGTATAACAGTTATAAAATTACTCGAAGTTATTTGTCCACAAAAAGCACTTTGCACTGTTATTGAATAATTAAATGAACCTAAAGTATTCGAAGATCCATTAATTTTTATTGTATCTCCATTCAAAGTGTAAGTTATACCAGAAGGAAGATTATTTACTTGAACGCTATTAAAATTTCCATTTATTTTATAAATAATAGGATTTATATTGTCATTCTGACAAATAGTTTGGTTGTTTGTTCCTGCAGAAGAGATGAGTATTAGACTTGGGGGTGTTTGAATAAACATTACAATTTTGTTCGAAGTAACAAGAGCACATGGTGCAGTATTATTTAATTGTTTTAAATATATTGTATCTCCATTGGATAAACTTGTAGGAGTAAAAGTTGAAATTGTAGCTCCACTAATTGCAATACTATTTACATACCATTGATAAATAGGGGAATTGCAATTAGTACTTGAATTAAATGTAACTGAAGCTGTAGAACAAATGTTGTTTGTTGGATTAACAGAAATATTTAAAGTAGTTTGAGTAAATGAACTGTTTATAAAAAAAATATAAACAAAACCTAATATGTATTTCAAAAATTTCATGTTGTATTTAGCTTTTAATACCCAAACCATCTTAACTGACTGCTACCTTTTGGACACAAAGTCTGCTTTATTAAATTAGCATTAACATCCCGAGTAAATATATAACTTAAACTAAACTCGAACCCACCTCTAAAACTACTTCCAGAAGTAAGTTTTGAAACATTAATGTCGTACGAAATTCCAGCTCTAATGTTCTTAAACTCTAAACCAACATAAGGAGCAATAGCATCATTATATCTATACCATCCTCCTAAAATAACATTATAATTTTCTTCTGGTATTTGAGATAAAGCTCTACTAAAAGCTGCTCCAAAAATTAAATCACTACTGAATTCTGAATTCATATATGCACCACTTAAATACATTCTATTTTCTTCGCCAACTTGAAAATTTGTTCCAGCATTAAAAACTATTCTGGGTTGAATTTGATGTATAGGACCATTAAAAGACTCTGCAGGTTTATTAAAATGATAAAGAGAACCACCACAATAAAAACTTGAAATATCTGTAATAGCAGAATAAATAATACCTACTGAATAATCAACATAACTTGTACTAAATCCATTTACAGGTTCTCCAGTTGGCAATGTAATATCGAAACCTAAAGGAGTTAATTGTTGGGCAAAAGTAAATTTTGAATAGTCTAATAATCGTGTGGTATATGTTGCCATTGCTCCAATACCAATTCTATTTACACCATTAGCGTCTAATAATTTATGAAAAGATATTGAGCCTGAAAGACTATTTGTTTTTAATCCCCCACCATTTGTTTTATCAAATAATCCTGTAAAACCAAATCCAGCTATATCTCCATCTTTTATTACACTTTTTAAAATGTTAGCATCTACAGAAAAAGTTCCTGTTAAATAAGGGTTTGGCAAACTTGGCCATTGATTTCTATAAGAACCAGAACTTCTAACATCGCCATTAAAAAAACCAGTTAATGCTGGGTTCATTAAAATAGGTGATGAATAGTATTGTGTAAAGTGTGGATCTTGGGCTTTTAATTCAACCACATAAAAAAAGATGAACAGGCAAGTAATCTTTTTAAAATGAAACAACATATTAGTTAAACTAAATAATTGATAAAAAGTTAAATTACTCTTTAAAAATTTGTATGAAGTAATTATAACGAGTGAATTTAATAAGGTAATTTTTAATTGAGTTGAATAACTAGAATTGTTAATACAATTAAAGAAAGTAATGATTAATTCACAGATTATCTAATCAATACAGAAGTACCAGTTAAACTTACTTTTTTCCCAGAATCTTTATCTGTATAATCTAAAGTCCAAATGTAAGTACCAGTTGGTTGATTTTGCCCTTTCAACCTTCCTTCCCATTTAGAAATATTATCGTAAGAAACAAAAATTAAATTCCCAAAACGATTAAAAACTTTAAAAATAATGTTGAATGCTTTATATGCATTAAGTGGGTAAAGAAAATCATTCAAACCATCCCCATTATGTGTAAAAGCACTAGCCACTTGTATAAAG
>JAYVBS010000100.1:0-8388 GCA_043750315.1 Chitinophagaceae bacterium | reverse complement strand
TTCCTGAAGCTATTCTTAACGATAGTATTGATTATAATTTTAATCGTTCTCGCTTAGCTTGGTATAATATTGAGCCAAATCTTCAAGATAAAAATTCAAGTTCAAATCCTTTAAAAAGCGATTTAAACGAGTTGAGTAATCCAAGAGTCCGACAGGTTTTTACCAATGAACTATTTCCTCAACAAACCACAAATATTGTTAATACTCAAACACAAACTTTCGATTTAACTTATTTTCCTCAAGAACCGGGTCCTTATAATTTTATTTCAGATCCTTCAAAAATAAATTCATTTGGGAAGTTTACAAACACCTCAGAAAAAAGGAAGAAATGGGGAGGAATTATGAGGGCTATTGATCAAACAGATTTTGAGACTAACAACTTTGAATTTTTAGAATTTTGGGTACAAAATCCATTTATTAATGATTCTTCAAGAAGTGGTGGAAAGCTTGTACTTAACCTAGGAAATTTGAGTGAAGATATATTAAAAGATGGTAAACGTTTTTATGAGAATGGGATGAATACGCCTAATTCACCTGCTTTAGTTGATAGTTCAAATGTTTGGGGAAAAACTCCTGTAAATCCAATTCAAATTACAACTGCTTTTAGTAATAATCCAGACGATAGACCATTTCAAGATGTAGGATTTGATGGTTTAGCAGATGAGGCAGAAAAAAGAAAAAGATCTGCTTATATTAATAATTTACTAGTGCAATTTGGACCAAGTTCAATCATCTATCAAAATGCCATAAAAGATCCAAGCAATGATAATTATTTGTGGTACAGAGATGCAAGTTTTGATAATGCCAAAACAGGTATTTTACAACGCTATAAAAAATATAATAATCCTCAAGGAAACTCTCCAGTTGTCACTGGTGGAAGCGAGTTTTCTCCTGCAACAACATTATATCCAGACAATGAAGATTTAAATAGAGATAATACATTAAATGAAACAGAACAATACTTCGAATATCAAATAGATATTGCCCCAGGTATGGATGTGGGCAACACAAAATATATTACAGATAAAAGAAGTGTAAATGTTAGGTATGCCAACGGACAACAAGGTAAAGAAAACTGGTTTTTATTTAGAATTCCATTAAAAGAAGGAACAAAAATAAATGACATTCCAGATTTTAAATCTATACGTTTTATAAGGATGTATATGACTGGTTGGGAAGATTCAATTACCATGCGTTTTGCACGTTTAGATTTAGTAAGAAATATTTGGCGTCAATTTACTTTTGATATTGATACAACTGGAAAATATGCACCTATTAACAGTACAAGTATTTTAAATACTCTTGCAGTAAACTTAGAAGAAAATAGTTCTCGATCTCCTGTAAATTATGTTATACCTCCAGGAATTGAAAGGGTGCAAGAATTAAGTAATAATGGCGTAAATCTTTTACAAAATGAACAAGCTTTATCAATACGTGTTAATGGTTTAGAACCAAAAAAATCTCGTGGTGTGTTTAAAACACTGAACATGGATATTCGTCAATATGGAAAAATAAACATGTTTGCCCACGTAGATTATCCTCCAAAAGCTTTAACTAAATTAGATAATGGTGATGTGAATTTGGTGGTGAGAATTGGGCAAGATTTTTTAAACAATTATTATGAAATTAAATTGCCTTTAAATGTAACCAAAGAAGGTAGATACACTGCTGCACAAGCTAGTACAGTTTGGCCCGATTCTAACAATTTAGATATTGATTTACAAGAATTAATTTCTATTAAACTAGAACGAAATAATACCCCAAATTTTAATGTATTAAACATTTATAGAAAAGTAAGAGGATTAAAAACAATAAGTGTTTTTGGAAATCCAAATTTGGGTGAAGTAAGAGGTATTTTAGTTGCAATAGAGCATGCAGGAAAAAAGAGTTCTACTATAGATGCTGAAATGTGGGTGAATGAATTAAGATTAAGTAACATTAATGAAACTGGTGCTTATGCTGCATTAGGAAGGATTGATATTACTTTGGCAGACTTAGGAAAATTAAGCGTTTCAGCAAATATTCAAACCCAGGGTTTCGGAAGTATTGAATCAAAAATACAAGAACGATCAAGAGAAAATTTAACGCAATTTGATGCTGCTTTAAATATTGATGCAGGTAAATTATTGCCAAAAGAAGCTAAAATTACTTTGCCAGTTTTTGCAAGCATTTCAAAAACTATAAGAACACCACAATTTGATCCTTACGATAAAGATGTTTTGTATAAAGATAAAATTAATTCAGCAGCAAGTAGTTCAAAAAGAGATTCAATAAAAAATTTATCTCTCGATCAAACTACTATTAAAACAATTAATGTAACTAACATGAAAGTGGCTCCTGGACTTACTAATAAACTGTGGAGTTTAAGTAATTTCGATTTAAGTTTTTCTTACACTCAAACCACAAACTCTAGCCCAACAGTTACTGAAAATAAAGTAGATAAATATCGTGGAGCATTAGGTTATAGCTATCAAAGCCAAGCCAAATACATTGAACCATTTAAAAAAATTATCAAATCGAAAAGTAAATGGTTGAATTTAATTAAAGACTTTAATTTTAATCCAATGCCTTCTACCATTGGCTTTAGAGCAGATGTGAACAGACAATTTGGTAGATTTATTCCAAGAATTATAAACACAGATTTAACTAGCTCTAAAATTCAAAGAGTAGATACAACCTATGATAAGTATTTTACTTTCGATAGATTTTATAATGTTCGTTGGGATATAAGTAAATCATTAAATCTTGATTTTAATGCAACAAATAATGCACGTGTCGATGAACCCTTTGGTGTATTAGATACTAAAGCTAAAAGAGATAGTGTTAGAGATAATTTTTTTAATGGTGGAAGAAACACTTTATATAATCAAAAATCAACAGCAAGTTACACTTTACCATTAAATAAGTTTCCACTAACAGAGTGGATAACGGCTCGTTATGGTTATACTACAACCTACAATTGGATTGGTGCAAGTAGAGTAGCAATTGAATTAGGAAATATAATTGAAAACAGTCAGGATAATACCATGACAGCACAATTTGATTTAACCAGATTATATAGCAAAAGTAGATTTTTAAGAAACTTAGATAATCCTTTACCAAAAGGAACAGAGCCTGCTCCTATTACAGATTTGTTGAAAAATTTACCAACTAAAGAAGTTGCTCTATTAGGGTTAGAGGGTAAAAAAAGAACTGATGCTTTAGCCAAATGGAAAAAGCAAAGAAGAGATGCAAAAAGTGGCATGAGAATACAACGTCAAAATCAGCAAATGGCAATGGGTCCAATTGTTAGAGCAGCAGGCAAAGTGCTAACCATGCTTAAAACTATTCAATTAAATTATACCGAAAATTATAAAAGTCGTATTCCAGGATACATGGACAGTACACAATCATTTGGGCAAAATTTCAACAGCATGCAACCTGGTTTAGATTATGTTTTTGGTAAACAACCAGATTCAAGGTGGCTCGAAAGAAAGGCTGCTGCTGGATTATTTAGTTTAGATAGTAATTTCAATTTATTATTCCGCCAAAATTTTGAACAAAAACTTACTATCAATGCACAATTAGAGCCTATACGAGAATTTACTGTTGACATTACATTAGAAAAATCTTTTAGTAAAGAATATACAGAATTATTTAAGGATACTTTATTCAATAATAAATCAAATAGCAAACAACATTTAAATCCTTATGCATCTGGTGGATTTAGTGTTTCATTTATCTCTTTTAGTACTTTATTTGGAGCTGTAAATCCTAATGAAGTTTCAGAAATATTTAAAACATTCCAAAGTTACAGACCCATCATTTCAAAAAGATTAGCTGCAGAAAATCCTTATTGGGCTGCACAAGGAGGAACTGTAGATGGCAATGGTTATGCAAGTGGTTATGGAAAATACAGTCAAGATGTTTTGGTGCCATCTTTCATTGCTGCATATACTAAAAAAGATCCAAATACAGTTTCGCTAATAAAGCAAAATAATAGTAGTGTAAAAAATAATCCTTTTGCAGGCATTCTTCCAAAACCTAACTGGAGATTGAATTACACAGGTTTAAGCAAAATACCAGCATTAGCAAAAAAATTCACTTCAATAAATATTACACATCAGTATAGTGGAACATTAAGTATGAACAGTTACACAAGTGCATTACAATTTGCTGATCCTTTTAGATATGGTGCACCACAATTTAGAATTGGTGATACTGGAAACTATGTGCCATTTTTCTTGGTTCCAAATATTACCATTCAAGAACAATTTCAACCATTAATAGGTATTGATATTACTACAACCAATCAATTAAATTTAAAATTCGAATACAAGAAAAGTAGAATTCTTAGTTTAAGTTTAGTCGATTATCAACTTAGTGAAACCAATGCAACAGAATGGACTATTGGTGCTAGCTTCAGAAAAAAAGGAGTTAAACTACCTGCATTTTTAATGAAGTTAATTAGTAAAAAAGAAAAACTTGAAAATGATTTAAGCTTTAAGTTAGATTTAAGTATGAGAGATGAAGCCACCAGTAATAGTAGGCTAGATCAACCCAATGCATATGGCACTGGTGGTCAGAAAGTAATTACTATTCAGCCAGCATTAGATTATGTAATCAATAATAGAATTAATTTAAAAATATTCTTCGACCAGCGAAAAATTATACCTTATATATCAACAGCAGCACCAACAACCAATACAAGGGCTGGTATACAAGTAAGGGTATCATTGCAATAAATTTTAAAGAAAGTTTTTAAGTATCTTGCATTGCTTTGTAACTCATGAAAAAAATAAAATATTATTATAATACCCATACTTTAAAGTTTGAAAAACACGAAGTGCCATTACGTGTTCGATTAGCTCAAACTTTTGGATTCATAGCTGCATCTATAGTTACAGGTATAATAATTATGTTGATTGTTTTCAGATATATTGAAAACCCTGAAACAAAATTACTCAGAAAACAAAACGAAGATTTAAGAGATAATTATGCATTAATAAATGAAAGTATTAAACAGCTTAATTTAAAAATGCAAGAACTAGAAACCAGAGATAACAAAGTGTATCGTTCAGTTTTCGAAGCTTTACCCATTCATGATAGTGCCAGATTAAAAGATCAAGAAGTTCGAAAAGAAGTTCAACTAATTCAAAGTTTAAGTGAATCTGATTTATTAAACTCTGTAACAAAAAAAATAAATAATCTTACTTTAAGAGTAGCTTTTCAATCTAAAAGTTATAACCAGATTGATAATATGGTAAAGAATAAAGAAAAATTATTGCTTGCCATACCTGCCATACAACCTATTAGTAATAAGGATTTGAATAGAATTGCTAGTGGTTTTGGGTATCGTTTACATCCTATATTAAAAATTGGCAGAATGCATGCTGGTTTAGATTTTACAGCACCTATTGGTACACCAATTTATGCAACTGCAGATGGTAGTGTAAGCAAAACAGAATACAATGGAGGTTTTGGAAATCATGTTATCATCAATCATGGTTATGGAATTGAAACTTTGTATGGCCACATGAATAAAATAAAAGTTAGAAATGGAGAAAGTGTAAAACGAGGTGAAGTAATAGGTTATGTGGGCAATACAGGTTTAAGCAGTGGGCCACATTGCCATTATGAAGTACATAGAAAAGGAAATCCTGTTGACCCTATTTATTATTTCTACAAAGATTTATCTCCTGCTCAATTCGATAGAATTCGCAAACTTGCTGCCGCAGCTAACCAGAGTTTAGATTAGATTATTTTAACACTTCAATAAACTATTCATTTTATCTTGGCACGGCATGAAAGTAAAGTTTTGTATAATTATTTTGGTAATGTTTGGCATAATAACAATGCCTATTTTTTCTTTAGCCCATAAAAGTAAAACTACAACCAATTTAATGTCATGTTGTAATAAAAATGTAACAAAAGCAACTATGAAAATCAGTTGCTGTAATAAAAAAAATTCTCGACAAATAATGATGGTTGTTATGGCTGTGATGTTGATAATAAAAGGTACTTGCTAATATCAAAAACAAAAATAAATATGAGAACAAATCATTTCTTTTTAATTAGTATTTTATTCGTATCAACGATAATCTTCTATAGCTTCAAACAAGCAGCAGGTAATGAACAATGGACAGAAAGTCAATTAATGGCACCTCATGATTTGGCCAGTATTATTAATGACCCCAAGGCACAAAAGCCCATTGTATTTAGTATTGGCCCTAGAGCAATAATAAAAAATTCTGTAGACATTGGCCCAGCAAATGAAGAGGGAAACATGCAAAAGCTAAAACAGGAACTCAGTAAATTATCTAAAGATGCAAACATTGTTATTTATTGTGGTTGTTGCCCGTTTAAAGATTGCCCAAATATTCGTCCTGCATTCAGTTTGTTGAATAAAATGAAGTTTACCCAACATAAACTTCTTAACCTTTCAAAAAATATTAAAGTTGATTGGATTGACAAAGGATATCCACAAAATAATTAAAAACTAAAAATTATGAAAGCAAAAGCTACCATCTTAATTTCCATTTTTTTTGTAATCGTATTCTTTAATACGTTAATTAGTAAAGAAAATGTTTTTCATCCACAATTCAGTAAAACACAAACATCAACATCTTTTGGAATAAGCTCGGCTTATGCTTACCCACCTGCTGTAGGTATTTTGAGTAATTCAAAAAATTGTATGAGTTGCCATACTAACAATGGGCCTTGGAAAGATGAGAGTAAAGCCATTATTGATATATTGGACAAAGAAACAAAAAAATCATTCAGGCAACCCGATGGCTCATTCCTAATTGAAGTAAAAAGGTGGGAACAAAAAACTGTACTGACAGTAATTGGACGAAAAAAAGAAAACTCTGTTGCTTCACCTTATCGCAATGCCTGGCTTTATATCGACCCAGAAACAATCGGAACAAAATCTCTTTCAAAATTTGCTTCCGGGTGGGATGTAAATCTTCCCATGTCTTGCCGTTTAGTCGGAGATAATCTTCCTGGTTATGCCGATGCGGATATTACAAGTTTGCCAATGACTATTCAACCTTTAAGCAACGCAGCAAACGCTGAAATGCAATTGCAGGTTATGCTAACTAAAGGCGAAAGTGTAAAAGGAAATACACAAGAAGGAATGCTTGGAAATTATTTTGAGAGAAAAGTAATATTGGTGGTAAAGTAACCGTAACAGTTTACCTCATAAGTTACTTAATGACTATTGTCACTTGTAATACTGTCCTATGTCATGTTTGGTGGGTTATTGGGGAAATAGCTTCGCATTATAGAAACTGGAGTTATGAAATTACAATAAATCATTTTAACCATTAAGTGTAATGATAATAGGCCTCATAATTCCTGACAAAGCAAAAAATAATTATGAAGAAAATACATCTTTTTACTTTCATTTTAATTGCGATGTTTAATATTCCGCTAAATTCTATTGCACAGGAAAAATCCTTTGTAGATTCTACTGTAGCGTACCAGCCAGAAGAAAAGTCTTATGGCTTAGTTAGCACAAATTATTACAGCGATATTGTTTTTTTGGGGCGTAAAAGTTCTACAAGGGCACCTTACTTATCTGCATTTGTAGGCTATTATCATAAATCAGGTTTATTTATTAATGGCGGAGCTTCTTACCTGGCAGCTTCGGGAGAAAATAGGATTGATTTATTTACTTTGACAACAGGCTATAATTACTATTTAAAAAGTTTTAGTGCCGGTATTTACGGAGCCAAATATTTTTTTAACAATAAAAGTTATGCTGTAAAGTCCGAGCTCTTAGGTTATATAGGAGCCTATGCAGATTACGATTTTGATATAGTAGATGTTTTCGTTGATGGCAGCACCTATTTTAGTAACACTACCGATTTTATTTTAAGTGCTGCTGTAAGCCATACCTTTTATGCAGTGAACGATAACCTCACAATTACACCTGCCGTTTACCTCAATGCTGGTACACAAAACTATTACAGTAATTATAACAACAACCGAAAATTCAAACGAAACATGATGGACGGTGGTGTTTCATCAACAGGAACAGGCATGATGGGAGGAGCAGCAGGATCGTTTAAGATGTTGGATTATGAATTGAGTGTGCCAGTTAGCTATACCCTCAAAAAACTCCAGTTTTCTTTTACGCCTGTTTTTGCCATACCGGTAAATCCGGCAACAATTACCAATAACCAGAATACTTATAAAGAGGAACTTTCAAATAGTTTTTTCTGGTCGGTGGGGGTTAGTTATAAATTTTAATAAAGGCATCTCTAAAAACCTTCCTTATCCTCTCCTTTGGAGAGGAATTAAAGGTGAGGTCAAAATAAAAATATAGGTTTTTAGAGATGCCCTAAACTTCAAAATATATGTTCGCAGTATTTAACAAGCAGTATAATAATAACTAAACTTTAC